>JAUXDV010000003.1 GCA_030620735.1 Gammaproteobacteria bacterium | reverse complement strand
AATTCGACCCGGCGCAAATCCGGCTCCTCCCCGGCAACTGTGCTGAGAAGCTCGAACACCTCGTTGGAGATCTTCTCATTGGAGACGCCTTCATGCGGCGGGATACGCACCAGCACATCACGTGGTGTGCCAAAACTCTGCGCAGAGGCGTCGCCATAACCTCCCTCTTTCAAAGCCGTACGCACATCTTTCAACTCTACATCATCCTGGTAGCCAAGTTCGATGAGGGTTCCACCGGTAAAGTCGATACCGAAGTTGAGGCCACGCACGCCGATTGCAGCAATCGCAATGACAAGCACCAAACCTGACCCCATCATTGCAATTTTACGTTTTGACATAAAGTCAAAAGCAGGGACCTTGTCCAGAATTCGGGTTCCAATCGGCAGTGCTTTCATGCGCTTGCCGCCAAACAGCAGATTCACGACGGCCCTGGTGCCAAGAATGGCTGTAAACATGGAGGTGAGGATGCCGATGAAGAGCGTCACGGCGAAGCCCTTGATCGGTCCGGTGCCGAAACTGAACAGCAGTACGGCTGCAATCAGGGTGGTGATATTGGCGTCAACGATAGTCGACAGCGCCTTCGCATAGCCCGCCTCGATACTCGCCTGCGGCGTACTGCCGATGCGGATCTCTTCACGGATACGCTCGAAGATCAGCACATTGGCGTCTACCGCCATGCCGACCGTCAATACAATGCCGGCGATGCCGGGCAGTGTCAACGTCGCCTGCAGCAGTGACAACACGGCCACGATCATGACCAGATTGACCAGCAAAGCAAGATCTGCAACCAGCCCGAAGGTGCGGTAGTAGAAGGCCATGAAAATGACCACCAGCAAAAAACCGATCATCACAGAGCGGAAACCCTGGTCGATATTATCCTGCCCAAGGCTGGGACCAACTGTGCGCTCTTCGACAATCTCGATCGGAGCCTTCAAGGCGCCTGCCCGCAGGAACAGCGCCAGCGTCTTCGCCTCCTCCTGAGAGTCCAGTCCGGTTGTCTGGAAATGTCGGCCGAAGGGTTCAAGAATATTGGCTACGCTGATGACCTCCTCGACGTGCTTCTTGATACTTTTACCCTCTGCATCCCTGCCGACAACGCGATCTTCAATAAAGACCACCGCCATCGGCTTGCTGACATTCTCGGTGGTAACGCGCCGCATCTTGTCGGCGCCACGGCCATTCAGGGAGATTGAAACCATCGGCGAGCCGGAGCGTGAATCGATACCCGCATTGGCATTGATAATCTGGTCACCGGTAATGATGCGTCCGCGTTTCAATAATACCGGCTGGCCGTCACGGTCAAAACGCAGTTCGGATCCCGGCGGGACCTTGCCGTTTTTGGCATCGATGGCGCTGTGTTTGTCATCGACCAGGCGGTACTCCAGGGTTGCAGTCGCCTGCAGAATCTCCTTGACCTTTGCCGGATCCTGAACACCCGGCAGTTCGACTACGATGCGGCGATTTCCCTGCTGCTGCACAATGGGTTCAGTGACACCCAGTTGATTGACCCGGTTGCGCAGGGTCGTCATATTCTGCTCGAGCGCAAATTTCTTTGCCTCACGGACACCCTGCGGTTTGAATTTTGCAGTGACCAGGTACTCCTCGCCACGCTGTGAAGTGTTGATATCAAAATCACGCAGCAGGTCAGAGATAACCTCCTCTGCAGCGTCACGTTCACTCAACTTCTTGAAGCTGACCTCGATACCGTTGGAAATGGTCTTGATTCTTCCATAGATCTTCTTTTTGCGCAGTTCGGTGCGCACATCGCTCGCCTGATCCTTGAGCGTGTTCTTCAGCGCGGCTTCCATATCGACATCAATCAATACATGGATACCGCCGCGCAGATCGAGACCGAGGCTCATTGGCTTTGCACCAAGGCCCATTAGCCATGCAGGAACATCAGGGGAGAGATTCAGCGCCAGCGCATATGAATCCTGCAATTTCTCCTCGAGCGCCTCCTTAGCCTTCAGCTGGGTCGAACCGTCATTGAAACGCACCCTGATCTTGCCGGGCTCTGTGTCGATGCGCTTGACTTCCAGACCATGCTCTTTGAGGATCGACTCAATCTGTCCAACGGTACCAGCTGTCACTTCCCCGGTACGACTGGTCGGGGAGATCTCGATCGATGGATCCTGCCCGTAGATATTGGGCAAAGCATAAAATGCGGCAATCAGAACGATTGCCAGGATCATCAGGTTTTTCCACAAGGGGTAATGGTTCATAACGTCCGGCTAATCAATATTAATCAGGAAGTAAAGCAGAGGTATTTGAGCACAGCTGAGCGCGATTACATCTCTTTGAGGGTGCCTTTGGGCATCACTGCAGAGATCGATGTGCGGCGGATTTTGATTTCGACGCCGGAAGCAATCTCGAGGGATGCAAGGTTGTCACCCAGCTTGGTCACTTTACCCATCAAACCGCCTTCGGTCTGTACTTCGTCACCCTTTTGCAACGATGACACCAGTGACTTGTGCTCTTTCTGGCGCTTCATCTGCGGACGAATCAGGAAGAAATAGAAGATAACGACCAGACCCAGCGGGAACAGCAAACCTGTCCAGGCAGGTGTCTGAGAGGCAGCAGCTGTCGCTTCTGCAACAGCATCGGAGATAAAAAAATTCAACATTTGGGATACTCTATTTTAGTAATAAATCTGCATGAAGCGCGGGATTATGCCACAACCAGACATCTTATTAAAGTTGGCAGCAAAAGAAAGTTTGCAGTCGTCAGTTTGCAGTATGCAGCAAAACATAGTTGTCAGGTGGCAGAAAAATCTCCTGATTTCCCACGGTTTTGTTGCTGGCTTTTAACTGCCTACAGCAAACTTTATTTTTCCTGCCGACTTGTCAAAATAGGCCAGGCGGCCCGCAGGTAGACAACCATGGACCAGAGGGTCATCGCCGCAGCAATATAGAGGAGTATCAGGCCGATCTCGTAGAGCGGCAATCCGGCAATCGGACCTCCCCACAACAGCACGGTGATTGCCGTCATCTGCGCCACAGTCTTGAGCTTGCCGAGCATACTGACGGCCACGGTCGCCCTGGCGCCCAACTCCGCCATCCACTCCCGCAGTGAGGAGATGGTGATTTCCCGCCCGACGATAATAATTGCAGAGATCGTCACCGCAATCTGCGGATCAGAGGAGACCAGCAGCACCAGTGCGGCAGCAACCATCAACTTGTCAGCGACGGGATCGAGAAAAGCGCCAAACGGGGTCGACTGGTCCAGCTTTCTCGCCAGATAGCCGTCAAACCAGTCGGTGACAGCCGCCACCAGGAAGATCATCGAAGATGCCTGGCGCGACCATTCAAACGGCGCAAAAAAGATTGCAACCAGCACCGGGATCAGCAGGATGCGCAGCAGGGTCAGACTATTAGGTATATTCCAGAACAAGAGCTAGGAAACCTCTAAACAAATCTATGGGATGGGGGGTTCGGGGGAAGGGCAACATTGCTGCATATTCTAACACATTCATAGAAGCCCCTTCCCACGTAGAATAACTTGCAGGAACACTCTGATCAAGGAGCCTTGCTCCTTGATCAGAGTGTTTCTACTCAATCGCCATGTAGATATGCATAGATTCGATGCGCCAGCGCATGACTGATACCGGCGACTGTTGCAATATCCTCGGCTCCGGCTGCTGTCAACTCCTGCAGGCCGCCAAAATGCAGCAATAACTGTCGTCTGCGTTTGGCGCCGACACCGGGAATCTCTTCCAGCAGCGAGGTGCGTCTCGCTTTTCCGCGCTGCTGGCGATGGCCGGTAATCGCAAAACGGTGCGACTCATCCCGGATTTGCTGTAACAGATGTAATGCACCAGAGTCTGAAGGCAGTATAAGCGCCTGATCCTCTCCATACAAGAAGAGCTGCTCCATACCGGGTTTTCGATCAGGCCCTTTGGCGATTCCCAGCAGCCGGGCGCCGCATACACCCATCTCGGCGAGCGTCTCTGCGACACGCCGAAGCTGCCCCTTGCCGCCGTCGATGACCACCAGGTCCGGCATTTTAATCTCACCGCTGCGGATGCGTTCAAAACGCCTCTGAATTACCTCCTGCATCGCGGCATAGTCATCTCCTGCTGCCGCCTTGCGAATATTGAAGCGGCGATACTCCTGCTTCAGCGGCCCCTGCAGATTAAAAACCACGCAGGAGGCGACAGTGCGTTCCCCCTGTGTATGGGAGATATCATAGCACTCCATACGCTGTGGCATTTCATCGAGTCCAAGACTCTCCTGCAACTGCTGGTAGCGCTCCAGCATTCCGCTAGAATCCTGGAGTCTCGCCTTCAGTGCGGCATCTGCGTTATGCTGCGCCATCTGCAGCCAGCGCAGGCGCTCCCCACGCACAATATTGCTGATTCTGACCTTTTTTTGACGTTGCTCGCTGAACACCTGCTGCAGCAACTCACGCTGCGGCGGCATATCAGAGACCAGAATCTCCTCGGGCACAGCTTTTTCCAGATAGTGCTGGGTCAGGAAAGCGCCTGTTAGCTGCTCGGCGGTGGTATCTTCCGCAATGCGCGGAAACCAGGATTTATTCCCCAGGTTTCTGCCGCTGCGTATCGTAAAGAGCTGGATGGAGGCGCGGCCCGCCTCGATGCTGATGGCGATAATATCGAGATCACCCCTCTCGCCACTGACATATTGCCGCTCCTGTATCTTGCGCAGGCTTACAATCCGGTCGCGAATCTCTGCCGCCTGTTCATACTCAAGCTCATCTGAAACCATCTCCATGCGCCGTGTCAGGTCATTGATTACCTGTGTCGCCCTGCCTTCAAGAAATCGCTCGGTATTGCTGACGTCCTGTGCATAGTGCTCAGCTGTGACAAGCGATACACAAGGGGCGCTGCAGCGTTTGATTTGGTACTGCAAACAGGGACGCGTACGATTGCGATAGAAGCTCTCCTCACACTGACGCACAGGAAACACCTTCTGCAGTTGATGCAGGGTTTCCCGCACGGCGCCGGCTCCCGGGTAGGGACCAAAATAGCGCCCCTTCTGCTTGCGTGCGCCACGATGAAAGGCAAGTCGAGGGAACTCACCAGTCGAGAGGAACAGGTAGGGATAGCTCTTATCATCCCTGAGCAGCACGTTATAGCGAGGCTTGAACCGCTTGATCAGGTTGTTTTCCAGGATCAGCGCTTCGGCTTCGGTATTGGTAATCACAATCTCCATAGTGGAGATGCGCGACACCATGATCTGGATGCGGCGGTTCAACGCACGGGTGAAGTAGCTCGAAACCCGTTTTTTGAGGTTCTTCGCCTTGCCGACATAGAGCACCTCGCCTTCGGCATCGATCATGCGATAGACGCCGGGGCGCGTTGTCAGGGTCTGCAGAAAAGTTTTGGCGTCAAAATGCAAATCCTCTAAAGCATTATTTACATTGGGAGACTCCGCTTCAGCCATCATTTTTCAAATGAGCGCGAATCTGCGCAAACACCGCTTCGAACATCTCCGTGGTGAGGCGTCTGGTGTTGGTGTTGTAACGGCTGCAGTGGTAGGAGTCGATCAGCAGCAACCGCGGAGTCAATCGATATTCCGCTGCATGCCTGAATTGAAACTGATTCTGCCTGAGCCCCATCGCCTTGATGACGGCACGATGGGCAACGACGCCCAGCGCCATCACCACCGAATCCTGCGGCATCTGCGCCAGCTCCTGCTGCAAATAACGGTTGCAGTTATTGACTTCAGTGCCTATCGGCTTGTTTTGAGGCGGCAGGCAGCGAACAGCATTGGTGATGCGGCAATCCTTGAGCAACAATCCATCATCAGCCGCAACACTCGTATCACTACTGGCAAAATCGAACCGATGCAGGGTCTGATACAGTAGAATACCGGCATGATCACCGGTAAAGGGCCGCCCCGTCGCATTCGCTCCATGCATGCCCGGCGCCAGGCCGACGATTAGCAGATGTGCATTTTCATCGCCAAAGGATGGAACCGGCAGACAATGATAATCAGGATGCTTGAATTTGACCTCCTGTAAAAAATCAGCAAGACGCAAACACAGAGTACAGTCCGATGTGAAACCGGTTGGATCAGTCATTGCAGGGTATCCCGAACTATTAAAATGAAGGAGCAGGACGGCGCAGACCACGCATGTGATCTGTCAGTATCAGAGATAATGCCGTTTGACAAGATTGTGATGCAACGCCCAGTGAATCAACTGCATCTCATTGACAATACCCAGCCTGTCATAGACGCGCGTCCTGTAGGTGCTGATTGTTTTCTCACTCAGCAGCAACAGGATCGAAATATCCTTGTTGCACTTTCCCTGCGTCGCCATCAACAACACTTGAAATTCACGATCAGGAAACTCATCAAGGATGAAGGAGATTTCATTCCGCCTGTCCGGGTACAAGAGATACTGCCTGATATCTTTCGACAAAAAATCCTCGTTGTCAGCAACAGCATAGACAGCAGCGTGTAATTCCTCAATAGCTGAGTTTTTAGATACAAACCCCTGTACTCCAATACTTCGCAGAGAACGCATCGCCCGATGAAAAATATCCAGGGCCATCGCGGTAACAATGACAATCCCGCAATCAGGCAGATGCTTATGAATACAATCAGCGGCATCAATACCATCCATATCAGGCAATATGACATCCATCACCACGACATCCGGCTTATGCTGCAGCGCCAGTTCAACCACCTGCTCACCGCCACCAACTTCGGCGATGACCTCAATAGCGCCACCCATCTGTAGAGAATTCTTAATCGCATCCCGATAAAGTTGGTGGTCTTCAACCAGCAACACCCGTATCATTTCACTCATCCTGCTCGCTCCTTTGATAATGTACTGTTTTTTGTTTTATCCAATCAATATGCAATTCTACACAAACCCAGGCTATATGACTCAACACTCCTCTCCGGGAATCCCCAGACTACTGGCGGCAATATTTTACGATCTGGTTCTACTCTTCGGCATCCTGCTGCTGGCTACAACTCTGGTGGTTGTACCACTGAAAATCAGCCACGACGCCACCACCCTCGATGGAAATTTACTGTTACTGTTTCAGCTCTATCTTGTGGCGGTCATCGTCATTTTTTATTCCTGGTTCTGGAGTCATGGCGGACAAACACTGGGAATGCGGACCTGGAAATTCAAAGTCGTCAGCCACTCGGGAGAGCAGTTATCCCTGCTGCATGCATTCAAACGTCTGCTGCTTGCTCTTCTTACCCTGGCCCCGGCCGGACTCGGATTATGGTGGAAATTCTTCGACCCTGACAACCAGACCCTCTATGACAGGCTTGCCGGAAGCCGCCTGATCCTGGTAGCTGTCCAAAAATAACTCCAGCTACATCAGCCGCCGGTATAACCAGGCGGTTGCGCCGGCAATGAGTAATACAGGTATCCATGCAACCAGCAGCGGCGAAACATCATAGACCACGCCGGCAAAACCCGCTGTTTTACTCACCAGAAAAAAGAGCACACCGGTGATCGACCCCGCCATCAGATGCTTGCCCATATCAGCATTGCGGATATCCTTGATGACAAAGGGCAGCGACAGCAGCAACAACAGCACACTCAATACCGGAACAACCATTTTTGACCAGAAAACCACCTCGTACTCCGGGCTGCGCTGCTCATTGTCATGTAAAAACGAGATATAGTTATACAGTTCTGTCATCGATAGAAACGCCGGGTCGACCCCCAGGTTCAGCAGCAGGTCCATCTTCAGGTCGAGGCCAAGTTCCCGGTGAGAAAATTGCACCAGGGTATTACTCTTTTCACCAAGCTCAAGTTCGCTGACATTCTGCAATACCCACTGTTTTCCGTCATATTTTGCCCCGGCGGCGCTCTGCATCATTTCCAGGCCACCGTCATCAGCAAATGTATAGACGGCGATATCCGAAATCTTTCGATCCGGATTGATGCGCCGGATATTGACATAGGTCTTTGCATCCCTGATCCAGACGCCATATTTAGAATGGAGAATTGTCTGTTCATTCAGCCACTCTGCGCGTTTCACCTCACTCTCCTGCTCCAGCGCAGGTGCCACGGTCTCACCAACAAGCACCCCGCCGACAGCAAGAATCAAGCCCGTCTTGACGAGTGATTTCACCATCCGTCCAATAGAGACTCCTGCGGCTCTCATTGCCATCAGTTCCTGGTTCCGTGCCAGACCTCCCAACCCCATCAAGCCGCCGAAGAGCACGGCAGCCGGAAATATTTCATAGATAAATCCCGGCACACGCAGCAGGGTCACATACAGGACATGGATCAGCTGATAATCGCCCCGTCCAATATCTCCGGTCTCACGCACCAGAAAACCAATAGCGCGGAAAGAGACCAGGATGATCAGAATAATGAAAAACCAGGTTGAGATGACCCGTAAAATGTACCAGTCAATGCGCTGCACGGGACCTCCCGCTGCGGATGAAGCGCACACGATCATAGAGATACACGGCAATAGTAGCGACCACAATAGCGACGATAATCCACCACACCCCAATCCACTCGGGAGTCATCCCCTTGACCATCCATTTTTCAGCGGATTTGGTCAGCACCATAAACACCAGAAAGACCAAAACCGAAAAAATGATGCGTGTGTAGGGACTGGATCTCGGACTGCCGCGGCTCAGCGGAATTGCCAGCAGTGCAAAAGCCATCACCGAAATCGGAAAAACCAGGCGTGACTGAAGGTCGGCCTTCGCCTTGATGTCATCATAAGAGAGAAGATCAAGCGTATCGACATTGCTGATGTCAAAACTCGCTTTCCCGCCTGGAGTAGCATTGATCTCGATTGCATACTCGTCAAAATGCATGATCGAAAAAGTTTCTGATCCCGGGAAGCCAACATATTCATTGCCGTTTTCAAGCACCACCTGTCTGCGGTTGGTTTCTTCATTCAGGAAGTGACGTCCCTTGTCAGAGGTTATCAGGACAACCTCATTCTCCAGTCGGATCTGGATAAAGATATTCTCCAGCGTCGAGGAAGCCGCATCGACAGTTTCCGCATAAAAGACCAACTCCCCTCCCCTGGCCTCATAAAAACGCCCCGCTCCGATCGCCGAGAGCAACACAGCATCCTTGTGCTGCATTTTGAGCTCATCCGACACCCTCCCGGCAACCGGATAGAGCCACAATACCAGCCAGGCGGAAATCAGCACCATTGGCAATGCAGCGACAGCAACAATACGTATGATCCGCAGGGGGCCGACGCCGCTGGACTGCAGAACCGTCATCTCCTGGTCCTGATACATTCGTCCCAGCGCCATCACGGTTGCAAAGAAAAAAGCAGCCGGGATAAGCCGCCCGCTGAGTCGCAGCGCCTCGAGACTCGCGAGTGTGATAATTTTTTCGGGGGGGATCGAGCCGCCGGCGGCCAGCCGCAGCATCTGCACCAGTGTTCCACCAACCAGAATAAGCACTAAAATAGTTAAAATGACTGCAAAAATTCGCAGAATTTCAGAACTGATGTAGCGATCAAGTATTGGCAAACTCAACATGCCTTCTGTTTCCGGTAGAAGAATTTGGTACAGTTGCGTCATACTAACAGAATAAAATCGCACAGCAGGCTTTCAACATGATGATTCAAATAAAAAACAGCTCACCAGTCAAGCTCTCAGGCAACTGCCTGGTTGTACCGATGCTTAAGAACAACCGCCTGACCAGCATCGCTGCTCAAGTGAATGAGGCCAGCGGCGGTTTACTGCATCAACTCGCCAAAAAAAGCGGCTTCAAAGGTGAAGCCGGATCGACGACAGTTTTTCACAACCTTTCAGGAATCAAGGCCTTGCGTGTGATGCTTGTTGGTGTCGGCAACAAAAATGAGATCAACGGAAAAACAACCAGGGACGTGATAGAAGCAGTCATGAAACGTCTACAGCAGGAGAATTGCACAAATGCTGTGATCACTTTGCCATTCGAAGAGACAGCCGCTGAAATGCATTACTCCCTGATACGGGAAACGACGCTCTATGCAGAAAATGCTATCTATCGCTTTGATGAATGTAAAAGCAAGCCTTCAAAAGAGACGCTTGTCGATAAAATCACACTCATCACTAGCGGCATAGGCGACCAGTATGCAAAAAAAGCTGTAGTCCACGGCAAGGCAATTGCCGATGGCATGAAACTGGCGCGTGACCTCTCCAATCTTCCCGGCAACATCTGCACACCAACCTATCTCGCCGGAAAGGCGCAAAAACTGGCGCGAAAATATACAAAATTCAGCAGCAAAATCCTCAATGAGAAGGAGATGGAAAAACTCAAGATGGGTTCGCTGCTCTCTGTCTCACGAGGCAGCCGTCAACCGGCAAAACTGATCATCATGGAGCACAAGGGCGGGGGAAAAGATCAGCAGCCCGTGGTCCTGGTCGGCAAGGGGCTCACATTCGATGCCGGTGGAATCTCTCTGAAGCCCCCTGCCAAAATGGACGAGATGAAATATGACATGTGCGGCAGTGCAAGCGTATTCGGCGCATTGCAAGCCTGTGCAGAACTGAAACTGCCGTTGAATGTCGTCGGCATCATTCCATCATCTGAAAACATGCCTGACGGCGATGCCAACAAGCCGGGGGATATCGTCACTTCCATGGCCGGCTTGACCATCGAGGTGCTAAATACCGATGCAGAGGGGCGCCTGATCCTGTGCGACGCCCTCACTTATGCAGAGCGTTACAACCCTGCCGTGGTGATCGATATTGCAACACTGACAGGGGCATGCATCGTCGCCCTTGGCCATCACACCTCCGGACTGATGGCAAATAGCCAGAACCTTGCCGATGAGTTGATAGAGGCCGGCAATCAGGCAGGCGACAAGGCGTGGCAGTTGCCGCTGGGCGATGAGTACCAGAAGCAGCTGGAGAGCAACTTTGCCGATATCGCCAACATCGGAGGGCCGGCTGCCGGCTCCATCACTGCCGGATGCTTCCTCTCCCGTTTCACCGGGGATTACACCTGGGCGCATCTTGATATTGCCGGAACAGCATGGCAATCAGGGCATAACAAGGGCGCCACAGGCCGCCCCGTGCCGCTGCTGCTCAACTATCTGCTGAACAGGGCCAAGGGATGAGGCATTTATTAAAACACCAATCTCGCTTGCCTTTTTGTCCGTGCTTTAATTTCCGCCTCATGCCTAAACTCTGCCCATGACCCGGATTGATTTCTATATTCTGAATGAAAATGCGCGCCATGAGCGCTTTGTTACCAGCTGCAGAATCACGCAGAAGGCCTGGCATCAAGAGCACCGCATCATGATCCAGACTAACTCCGAGCAGGAGGCCATGCACATGAACCAGCTGCTGTGGACATTCCGTGATCAGAGTTTCATTCCGCATGAACTGCTGCCCCGGGCCGAGCTGAAGACAACCCCGGTGGTTATCGGCTGGGGCGATGACGCCGCTGATGAGTGCGATGTCCTGATCAACCTGGCCTCTGAAATCCCACCCTTTTTCAGCCGTTTTGAACGCCTCGTCGAAATCGTCGACAAGGATCCTGCGCACAAGCAGGTAAGCCGTGATCACTATCGCTATTACCAGGAACGCGGATACCCTCTCACTAATCACCAGCTTTAGACACAGTTGGCAGTTGGCAGTAGAAGAAAGTTTGCAGTTTGCAGTTGGCAGCAAAAGAAAAAAGAGAGATGGCCGTTTTTATTTCATGTTTTACTGCAAACTGATGACTGCAAACTTTTTTTAGCCACGTTGTTTCTCAGATAGAGAGGCAGCGCTTCAGCAGCTGTCACTGCCGCATCACCTTGTGATAGTGCATGGGCGGCGATGACGGCGACATCCTGCGCATGGCAGTAGAGATGTGGAATCTGCTGATCAAACCATGGTGACAGGCGTTCCGTGAGTATCTCCGCATAGGCGTCCCAACCGCTTCCGGCGCCAACCCAGCGCCCCTGCTGCGGTTGACTTACCTGCCCGGGGGCACGCACCATCTCCTCACCCTGCAACTGCATCACCCCGTCAGCATCGGCTGCACAAAGCGCCCAGTAGACTTCATTCATACGCGCATCAAAGGCCGCGGCTACCTGCTGATGAGCACTTGTCCGGCAGACCCCCTGCGCCAGCGCCTGCAGTGAAGAGACTGGAATGACCGGGATATCAAGCCCGAAGCTGATCCCCTGGGTAACGGCGGCGGCAATGCGCACGCCGGTAAAAGATCCGGGTCCGCGTCCAAAGGCAATAGCGTCAAGCCGGGGTTTGCTGATGCCGCTTTCAGATATCAGTGAGTCAATCATCGGCAGCAGCAGTTCGCTATGGCCCCGCGGTTGTTCACGGTAAGTTTCGATGACATCGCCATCACTCCAAATTGCAGCGGAGCAGGCGGCTTCAGAGGTTTCAATCGCCAGTAGATTCATAATTACGCTCGATAAATCCAGTGATATCCGACAACTCCCTGCTGCGAGAGAAGGGAGGCATGGCGTCAATAAAAACTTTTCCGTAGGGTTTGGTCAGCAGCCGTAAATCACAAATCATCAGTACACCAGTATCACTCTCGCCGCGAATCAGTCTTCCCGCACCCTGCTTCAGAGCAATCACAGCCTGGGGCACCTGGTGCTCCATAAAGGGATTGCGCCCCTGCTTTTTAAGTGCGTCCAGCCGCGCCTGCAGCAGCGGGTCACCGGGGGAGGCAAAGGGAAGCTTGTCGATGATCACCACCGACAAAGCCGCACCCTGCACATCGACCCCTTCCCAGAAGCTGCCTGTCCCCAGCAATACCGCGTCGCCCGCTTCGCGAAACTCTTCAAGCAGCTCATTCTTCGGTTTGCTCCCCTGAATCAACAGCGGATAATCGAGCTGCTCTTTGAGTAAATCAGCCGCTTCATTGAGCGCGCGATAACTGGTAAAGAGCAGAAAAGTACGTCCGCCGCTGGCCTGGATGACCGGCAGCGCTGCATCCACGACACGCTTCACAAACTCCCGTTCGCGTGGTTCGACCAACCCCTTGGGAACATACCACATCGCCTGCTGCTGAAAATCGAACGGGCTGTCCCACTTTTCCGTACGGCTGTCGTCGTCCAATCCGAGCTGACGCATAAAATGGCTAAAATCGTCACCAACCGCCAGGGTTGCAGAGGTAAAAATCCAGGCCGGGGCATGATCGTGCATCTGCTCCTGGAACGCATCTGCTATCTGCAATGGCGTCTGTGAGAGTCTGTAACCGAGACGGGTGATCTCAAACCAGCGGATGCTGTCATCACCATCCTCCTGGTTAACGATACGTTTCAGCACTCCCGCCAGCTCTTTTGCTCTTGAGAGGCAGCTGTCCAACGCCTTGTCACTCCCCTCGACGAGCTTCAAAGCGTCAATCAGCTCACCAAGCTTTGCCTGGGTGCGATCCAGGGCCGGCAGAAGTTTCTCATCCTGCAACAGTTCACCCCAGGCGCCGCGGCGTTCATCCATACCGAACAGCAGACGAAAATCACGGCTGCTTTTGTCAACGGCATCCGCACAATCGATGAGCCCGGCCTGCTTCATCTTGATCTGCCGATAGGAGATGCGCATATCCCGCGTCAATTCATGCAGCTGGCGATCACTGAAGCTGATGCCAAAAAACTGGTTCGCGATCTCCGGCAGTTGGTGCGCCTCATCTATTATGAAAGCGTCCGCCATCGGCAAAAGTTCACCAAATCCCTCCTGCTTCAATGCGAAATCGGCGCACAGCAGATAGTGGTTAATGACGACAAGGTCAGCCTCCTGGGCATTGCGGCGCGCCTCGAACAGATAACAGCTGTCATAATCAGGACAATCCTGACCAAGGCAGTTGTCGATCGTCGAGGTCACCAGCGGCCATACTGCAGAACCTTCCGCAATGCCGCTCAACTCTGCGATATCGCCATGCTGCGTCTGCCCAGCCCACCTGCGCACCTCTTCAAGCATCGAAGCCATTGCCGGTGAGGCGGCGCGGCGATCAAAGGTGGCACTATCCATGCGCTGCAGACACAGATAGTTTGCCCTTCCCTTCAGCAATGCCGTCTTCAGCGGCTTGCCGGCCAGCTTCCTGATGCCGGGAAGATCACGCTTGTAGAGCTGGTCCTGCAGATTTTTGGTGCCGGTGGAGATCACCACCTTGCGCCCCGAAAGCAGCGCCGGAATCAAGTAAGCAAAGGTCTTGCCAGTTCCCGTGCCTGCTTCACACACCAGCACACCGCCATCTTCCAGGGTCTCACTGACAGCCTCGGCCATCTCGAGCTGTTGCGGACGAAAGCGAAAGCCATCGATGGCCTGTTCAAGAACACCGCCCTGTTTGAGCAGTTGTGTTACGCGGGACATTGGAGCTTAGGGATGAGGCAGAAATTAAAGCGCCTCATCCCTTACCTTTTGCCGGAGGTTCCCAATAACCCATGGCATTGCCTGCCGGCGGTGGAGGGGGCGGCTGCATTTTCTTGTCCGTATCATCCATGACATGCTGTGTAAAGCTACTCAGCTCCTGCAAAAAAGCATCTTTATGCGCACGTTCAAACTGTTGACTGCCCAACAGATACCCCGTCACTGCGCCGAGATACTGCAGCAGCAATCCAGCATCATTCGCCGCTTCTGCGTCATGCTGAATCACTGCCTGTTGTACATCCTCGAAAAGTTGTGGTGAGAGTTTGATCTCGCTCATCTCTAAATTACCTTGTAGGAAAATAATAGCGGACAAGTTTACCTGTAAACTGCCGGATCAGGTAGTCTGGGAGCCAGAAGCAACAACCGTTTGGAGCACATCTTGCAACTCCTGCTGCTGCACAGGAAAGGCCAGGGTCGCATAAAGGGGAAAATGTTGCTGAAACAACTCCAGTTTATGCATTGTCTCACTGTCATAAAAAGCGATCACTTTTGTCTCACCATATTTTTCCAGGATTGCCATCAACGTCTCCAGGTTCGAGGTGCGATCCCTGAACTGGCTTTGAAAATTATATTCAGCAACGATGACATCCGGGATCTCCTTTTTCAGAAGAGCGTGCGCCTTGCGTATCGAATTCACCACCTGAACTGAGAAACCAAGAGAGTGATAGAGAGGCAGGAAATTGGGATAGCCCCCCATCTCATAAATTGCCAATAGCTTCAATTTGCCATCTGCTGTCATAGATAATTCTGTTCAACAATGTGTACAATCTGAGCCGCACAATCGCCATCTTCCCGACGGTAACAATCACACAACTGAAGAGCAACTCTTTTCCAGTGCTGCTCTCCCTGTTGCGCCAATTGTATCAACTCATCACTGCCGCCACGACTGATCCATCTCTCATAGGCCCCCTGTAATGCGGGAAATATCTGTTTACGCATGCCGGAGAGACTACCGATGAAGAGGTGAATTGAGTCATTTCGTGCGTTGTTCAGCAGATACGGCAGAGTCATGGCGCAGTCGGCAAGATGGTCACGCACCGCCCGCGCCATCAATTCAGCTGGAGTGTGAGAAACCTCCATCAGCATGACGTTCCAGTCATCGCCAACAATCTCTCCCGCCAGGTATTCACCTATCTCATGCTGTCTTACTGTTTCCAGCTCCCTGTCAGCCATGTGTGACAACGCAGTTTCGACATCGCCCTGCATGTCATAGCAGGCATAGGCTTTGGCCAATGCATTCTCCGCTGAACTCCAGCGCCATATCTCGTAACGCTCCCACAACTGGCGGCGCAACGCTTCCCTGCGCAGAAAGATGCTATTTTCACGGGTCATTGCTGCCGGCGCACTGAGACCACGCGCCAGCTCCCTGCCGCTGACACGCAGTGTCAGGCCATCAGATTGCCGCTCTTCGCTCTCCAGTTCGGCCAGATAGAATTGGGCCCTGACGCAGCCTTCCAGCCCGGCGCTGTAAACCAGGCCATGCGGCCGCAGCAGCTCATTGACAATCTCGTCAGCAAATGGATCCAGATTTTCCCCGCAGACCGCCAATGGCAGAAAGTCAGCATCCTCGAGGTCAAGCCAACTGCTTTCACGTTCGGCCAGCCAGTCGCCGAGAGCATCTTTCGGCAGCACCTCATTGAACTCAAGGCGCTGCTCCCAGCGATAAAACTCACGCATTTTCATCAGGTAGGTGCACATGGTGTACTCACCACCATGGCGTGCATCTGCAATATTGCAGTTGTACTGGACTGTCTGAACAAGAGTCTCGATCATGACCTTATCTCCTGTAACCATAATTTCTCAATAACTCCGAGCAGGGAAGCAGGGTTAGGATTTGCTTTTCAGGGCTGTAGAAAACAGGGATGTTTTATCAGAGCTTACAGGGATGTATTCACGCGTCCCTGAAAGGCTGATCCTAACCCTGCACAAATGCAAATAATGCACCGGATTATGGAGAACTTATCTATAACTTAGAAAATTACTCTGAAATCAATCATGATACAAGCGAAACGATTCGAAGACTTTTTCCATCGAATGGCTATAATTACCTGACATTTCGCAATAACCAGCCCTTTATATGCAAATCGACAATCCCGGTCACTATCGAACCTCCATTGAACTCGATGTCATGGCGGAACTACTTCCACTCGAAGGAGCCAGAGTGCTTGAACTCGGGTGCGGACGCGCATGGATGACCAGGCATCTGGCTGAGAATCATGCTGTTGAACAGATTATTGCTACTGAAGTCGACCATATCCAGCATGAGAAGAACCTCACAATCGATGACCTTCCGAATGTCATCTTTGTTGTTGGCGGCGCTGAGTCGATTGCGCAGCCTGATGCGGGTATTGATATTGTCCTAATGCTGAAGTCACTGCATCATGTTCCAGTGGATCTGATGCAGAGGGCTCTCTCTGAAATCAGCCGGGTTCTGAAGCCCGGTGGATTGGCCTATATCTCCGAACCTCTCTATCGTGGTGATTTCAACGAAATACTCAGCCTCTTCAACGATGAAAAAATCGTACGCATAGCTGCTTTCGAAGCCATCAAGGATGCCGTTGAGTCTGGCATGCTTGAATCAGCCGATGAATATTTTTTCGAGTCTCCGGGCCACTTTGCAGACTGGGATGATTTCGAACAGCGCATCATCAATGTCACTCATACAGATCATGCCATCGATGCCGATCTTTATGCAAAGATCAAGAGCGCATTCATGCAGCATATGGAAACAGATGGCGCACATTTTATGCGGCCCTCCAGGGTCAACCTGTTACACAAGCCACAGTCCCAAAGATTGCCGATATGATCAGCATGAAAAAAGTTGTCATTCTATCTCCGCACTCGCTACCCCGCATCCATCGCACTGTGACTGTAGGATTGTTTCTGCTGCTGTTATTAACCGGCTGCGCCTCCCTGCCGGACAACAGCCATCGCAATGAATCCTTTGCCTATACAGACACACAAAACACCCGCTATGGAATGGCTCAACTGCATGAGAAACGCACCCATCCCGGAAAATCGGGTTTTCTGTTGCTGGACGACGGCCTCGACGCCTATGTCGCACGCACCATACTCGCCCGAGATGCCGAGCGCAGCATCGACGTGCAGTACTACATGATTCACGACGACCTGGTGGGCAACCTGTTTGTTCATGAACTGCTCAAAGCAGCAGACCGTGGAGTTCGGGTCAGACTGCTGGTCGATGATATCGGTCTTAAAGGCCGTGCCTTCAAGGTATCCACACTGAATGCGCATTCGAATGTCGAGGTGCGTATCTTCAATCCCTTCAGCCGGAATATGGGACGGAATCTACAGTTTATTACCCGCTTTGGATCAATCACCCGGAGGATGCACAACAAATCATTTACTGTCGACAACCAGGCCAGCATTCTCGGCGGGCGCAACATCGGCAACGAGTACTTCGATGCCGATCCTGACCTTGCCTTCAGTGATCTTGACGTCCTGACTATCGGCCCGGTGGTCAATGAGATATCAGAGTCATTTGATCTCTACTGGAATCATCAACTGGCCTACCCGGCATCCATACTCTCCTCTTCACAACCGTCAGACAAGGAGGTCAGTCATGCACGCGCAAATATCGACGACTTCATTGCCCGCCAGCAGAATTCAGATTATGTGAAGGCGCTGGCAAACTCGGAGATGGCAAGGACCTACAGAGACGGAGATGTCAGCTTTACCTGGGGGGATGCTGTTATTGTCGCTGACAACCCGGACAAATTTATCGCTGACCGCAGCGAAACCCATCTGTTTCTCTCCGCAGATCTCGGCATCTTCTTTAAAAACACCAAACAGGAGCTGATCATCTTCTCTCCCTACTTCGTGCCCGGAAGAGTCGGTGCAGATGGACTGATCAACATGAGTAAACGCGGGGTGCGCATCAGAATCCTCACCAATTCGCTGGCCTCGACCGATGTCACTGCGGTGCACGCCGGCTACGCACGCTATCGCAACAGGCTGCTGCGCGCCGGCATCGAACTCTATGAGATGAACAACACGCTCACCAAAAAACAGCGCAAAGAAAAAAAAGGCCCGGGCGGCTCATCCAAGGCCAGCCTGCATGCAAAATCCTTTATCTTTGATCGCAACAAGGTGTTTATCGGATCGTTCAACCTTGACCCGAGATCCCACACGGAAAATTCAGAAATCGGCATGGTCATGGCATCACCGGTAATGGCCAACGGCATGAGCGAGTGGTTTGATCAAAACATTGACAAGGTGGCATTCCGCCTGGAACTCCGTCAAAACAGCTTTGGCGGCGAACAGATTATCTGGCACGGTCTCAAGGATGGTAAAAAGCGCACCTATACCAGAGAACCCCATGTCGGCCCGCTGCGCAAGGCCGGTGTCGCATTGCTGCGGCTCCTGCCAATCGAATCACAGCTATAGGACGCCTTGCCTCATTCATGAAACATCTACTGATCATCCAGGCGGGAAGCAAGTTGCCATCGCTTGCAAAAGTCGATGGGGACTTTTCCGAGTGGATTGTCGACGGTATGGAGATTAACGACCGGGTAGCGGTCTCCACTGTCGAACCGCATGAAGATCAGCGTCTGCCCGGCCACAGGCAATTTGCAGCCGTCATTATCAGCGGCTCCAATGCCATGATCACCGACAACCATGCATGGATGAAACGTGCGGAAAAGTGGATTCGTGAAGCTGTAGCATCAGGCATACCCTTTCTGGGCATATGCTTCGGACATCAACTGCTGGCCTCGGCGCTGGGCGGCATGGTTGCAGATAATCCAAATGGCATTGAGGTCGGCAGTGTCGATATTCATCTGCAGTCCCATTCAGCCTCTGACGCTCTGTTTGCTGATATGCCGGAGATCATCCCCTCCCATGTCAGCCACCGACAGTCCGTACTGAGAATACCACCGGGAGCCGTCCATCTGGCCAGTTCCGCAATGGATTCCAATCACGCATTTCGCTTTGGCAAGAAGGTTTGGGGATTACAGTTCCATCCGGAATTCAGTGCAGAGATTGCACAAGGTTATCTCGACTACTATCGACCCCTGCTAATACAACGTGGCGTGGATGTCGATGCACTGACCCGGCAAGTGAGAGACTATCCCTATGGTCGAATGCTGCTGCGGCGATTCGCAGCGTTGTCCTCTTTGAAATAAGCCGACTTACGAATGACTTGTCATCTCGGCGCAGGAGAGATCCTGGTTTTCAATGACCATTTTCTGCTCGAAAAAAGCGTTATTTCACAGTAAAATGCTCTGTTATTGCATTTGAAACAATGATGGTGACCCATGGCTCTCCGAATTAAAGCGCACTGGCATGATGATGAATCTGACCGCTCAATCGATGAAATCGCGGGCGCCCTGGCATTCAACGCGTGGCGGATCGCCAAAGAGAAAGCAATCAATCTGCATGGTGAAGATTTTGTCTATGAGACGGATGAGCAGCGCTTTGGCGTGATGGCGGAATATCTGATTTTTCAGCTCGCTATCATTGACCGTATCATCACTGACCGTCTGCAGATGGACGATGAAACACGTAAAAAACTGATCATCACTACGGCCAAAGGAATGGCGACGCACCTGCAGGACAACATGGCGGATATCTTTGGCTCCGGCGACTATATTCAGGATTTTATTGCCACCCTGAACCGGCGTGGAGCCGAGTATGCTGAGTTCAACTTCAGCGATGAAGGCCCCTCCTACCCATTTATGCGCCACCTGGGATATGAGATTCAGCAGCTGATGGGCGATTCACATGAGAACCGCTGGGTGATTGACCAGGTGATGGACAGCGACGGTATTGATGTCTACAAAAAGCTGTCTCGCGCGGCGATGGATCTGCTCGGATAAACCAAACAAACCACGGAACACACTGAACACACGGAAAGAAAATATAATTATTCCGTGTCGTCCGTGTGTTCCGTGGTTAAAACACCTAAAACATAAAACCTCCCTATCCCAAAGCAGAGAAAATCTGATCGCGGATATCCTCGACGCCGCCAACACCGGCAATTTTATGGTATTTCATCTCGCCTTTGTCAGCCAGATCACCATAGAATTTCGCCAGTGGCTCGGTCTGTTCGTGGTAGATCGAGAGACGATTACGCACTGTCGCCTCCTGGTCATCATCACGCTGGATCAAATCTTCACCAGTCTCATCATCCTTTCCTTCCACTTTTGGCGGATTGAAAACCACGTGGTAGGTGCGGCCTGACGCCAGATGGACCCGGCGGCCTGACATACGCTTGATGATCTCGCCATCAGGAACATCGATCTCAACCACGGCGTCAAGCTCGACACCGGCATCTTTCAGTGCTTCAGCCTGGGGGATGGTGCGTGGAAAACCGTCGAACAGAAAACCGTTTTTACAATCATCTTCAGTGATACGCTCCTTGACCATCCCCATGATGATTTCATCAGAGACGAGACCGCCCTCGTCCATGATTTTTTTGGCCGCGACACCCAGGTCAGAACCGGATTTGACATGCGCTCTGAGCATATCTCCCGTCGAGATTTGCGGAATGTTGTAACGCTCTTTGATGTAATTGGCCTGTGTGCCTTTTCCGGCGCCAGGGCCGCCCAGCAAAATAATTCGCATTGGTTATATCTCCGTTGAATAAACCTGTTTATTGTGCCACAAATCGAGTTGGCAACCCTATTCGACAGCTGAATGGATGAATTGAGGTAACTTATCAGCCTCTCGCGGCCAGAAGGCCTCCTACATCTGGTGCAACATAAAACTGTGGGAGCAGTCATCTGACCGCGACAGAGGCCAATTTTTTCAGCTACATCGGAAAGCCGCCACCGGGAGGAAATCCGCCCGGTGGCATTCCCCCCGGAGGCATCCCGCCTGGAGGAAAACCACCACCGCCCTTCATGCCGCGCATCATGTTCATCATACCCTTGCCTTTCATCTTTTTCATCATGCGCTGCATTTGTGCAAACTGCTTCAATAGCTTGTTGACGTCCTGGACCATCACTCCGGAACCGGCGGCTATGCGTTTTCTCCGCGAAGCCTTGATCACCGCAGGAAACTCGCGTTCCTGCGGCGTCATCGAGTTGACAATAGCAATAGTGCGGGCAATCTCCTTGTCATTCACCTGGTTCTTGACGGCATCAGGGACTTTATTCATACCGGGCATCTTCTCCAGTAGACTGCTGATGCCGCCCATCTTCGCCATCTGCTGCATCTGCTCGCGATAATCGGCCAGCGTGAATCCTTTTCCCCTGGCAACCTTGGTTGCCAGCTTCTGTGCCTTGTTGTGATCAACCTTGCGCGAAACCTCCTCCACCAGCGACAGCACATCCCCCATGCCGAGGATTCTTGACGCAAGCCGGTCCGGATGAAAAGGTTCGAGAGCATCGACTTTTTCACCAATACCGAGAAACTTGATCGGTTTGCCGGTGATGTGGCGAATAGAGAGCGCCGCGCCGCCGCGTGAGTCGCCATCCGCCTTGGTGAGAATCACACCCGTCAGCGGCAATGCTTCATCAAATGCTTTGGCGGTGTTGGCCGCATCCTGGCCGGTCATACTGTCCACGACAAACAGTGTCTCAACAGGATTCAGCACCTTATGCAGTTGCTGAATCTCCCCCATCATTCCGCTATCGATATGCAGGCGGCCCGCGGTATCGACGATAAGAACATCAAAATAGCCTTTCTTCGCTGCTTTAAGCGCCGATTTGGCGATGGAAGCGGGTTTCTGCTCTGCTGTACTGGGAAAGAACTCGGCATCCACCTCTTTGGCAAGCGTCTGCAACTGCTCGATCGCGGCCGGACGATAGACATCGCAGCTGACAACCATCACTTTTTTCTTCTGCCCCTTGAGAAAGCGCGAGAGCTTGGCGACACTGGTGGTCTTGCCCGATCCCTGCAGGCCGGCCATGAGAATGACTGCCGGGGGCTGGGCTGCAAGATCGAGGCTTTCATTGGCCTCACCCATGACTCGCACAAGCTCGTCATTGACAATTTTGACCAGCACCTGACCGGGCGTGAGGCTCTTGAGTACGCTTTCGCCGGTCGCTTTTTCGCCGATGGAGTCGATGAATTCACGCACCACAGGCAGGGCCACATCGGCCTCCAGCAGCGCCATGCGAATTTCCCGCAGGGTATCCTTGATATTTTGTTCGGTAAGTCGTCCGCGACCGCGCACCCGGTCAAGTGAATCACCCAGGCGTTTACTAAGATTGCTAAACATGGTGTTTTTTTCAGATGTGTAAGAAAGAAAATTTGGTCAAAGTATACCTGACTATGAGATCATTCTGCGAATGAAACAGATAATCCCGATTCTTACAATCGTTCTCTATCTCGCAGCCGCCGCGGTGGCTGCCATACGCCTCTTCCGGCCGGAGATATGCGCACGTCTGTCACGCTCCATCGTCATCCAGTTAGGTTTTTCAGCACTGCTGCTGCATGCCCTCCTCCTCTACCAGACGATTGTGGCGGAAGATGGACTGAATCTCGCCTTTTTTCAGGCGTTGAGCCTCGGCGGCTGGATGATCGCCCTGGTGATTATGCTCTCGTCACTGACCAAACCAGCGGAAAACCTCGCTGTTTTTCTGTTTCCCCCAATTGCACTGGCCGTTGCCGCCTGCTGCCTCTTCGCAACTGACTCAACCCGTCTGCTCAACGCATCATCAGGCTGGCCGCTGGGCGTACATGTCATCACCTCCCTGCTTGCCTGGAGCCTGTTTGCCACTGCCAGCGTACAAGCCATTCTGCTGTGGGTTCAGGACAAACATCTGCATAATCGCCAGCCCGGAGGTTTCATCAAGGCCCTGCCGCCGCTGCAGACCATGGAGAGCCTGCTATTTGAACTGATCATTGCCGGAATGATTCTGCTGACCATCTCGCTTGCCAGCGGGTTTCTCTATCTGCATGACATGTTTGCACAGCACCTGGTGCATAAAACCATCCTTTCCAGCGCCGCCTGGATACTCTTTGCGATCCTGATATGGGGGCGTTACCGCTACGGTTGGCGCGGGCAAATCGCACTGCGCTGGACCCTCATCGGATTTTTTGTGCTGGGACTCGCCTATTTCGGCTCCAAGGCTGTGGTGGAATTGATTATTCAGCGTTGATCAATAACTCGTGTCATCCCATCGACTTATGTAGATGTTCCTTCACCTGTTGACCATTCGCGGGCAACGCAACATAATGGACGCCAGCCCGATTTTCACGAGCTGATTTGAGAAGAGACTCCATGCAATGAGTGCTGCCAATCTGCAACTCGATGAGAACAACAAATTACGCCATTTTCTCTCGATCGAAGGGCTTAACCGCGATCTGCTGCTGCGTATTCTCGACAGCGCAGAATCCTTTATCAATATCACCGGCCGCTCCGTCAAAAAAGTGCCGGCGCTGCGCGGCAAAGTGATCGCCAATCTTTTTTTCGAAAACAGCACCCGCACCCGCACAACATTTGAACTGGCTGCCAAGCGCCTCTCTGCCGACGTGCTGAACCTCAACATCAGCACCTCCGCCACCTCAAAAGGCGAGACCCTGCTGGATACGCTGCGCAACCTCGAGGCCATGGATGTCGATATGTTCGTCATGCGCCATGGCGACAGCGGCGCGGCCCACTTTATGGCAAGCCACGCAAATCCCGGTGTCAGCATCATCAATGCCGGTGACGGACAGCATTCACACCCGACGCAGGCGATGCTGGATATGTTTACCATTCGCAGCGTCAAGGGCGATTTTACGCCGCTGCGCGTTGCCATTGTCGGCGACATTCTGCACTCGCGGGTCGCCCGTTCACAAATCATGGCGCTAAACACACTGGGCGTCTCCGAAGTACGCGTCATCGCCCCGCGAACACTGATCCCATCCAATGCGCGTGAAAGCCTCGGTGTGCATGTCTACCATGATATGGACGAAGGCATCAGGGATGTCGATGTCATTATCATGCTGCGCCTGCAGAAGGAACGCATGAGCGGCGCCCTGCTCCCCTCGGAACACGAATTTTTCCAGTGCTACGGCCTCACCGAGGAGCGTCTTCAACTGGCTGATGACGAGGTAACCGTGATGCATCCGGGACCCATCAACCGCGGTGTCGAGATGGCGACTGCAGTCGCTGACGGCAAACACTCCGTGATTCTGCAACAGGTGACATACGGAATTGCTGTGCGCATGGCGATCCTGTCGATGGCGATGCAGCCATCGTCATCCGGGAGAGAATCATGAGCGCCAGCTACAGCATCCTCAATGCACGCCTGCATGATCTCTCTACAGATGCCGGGCAAGTGACCGACATTCATATTGCCGGGGGGAAAATTGCCGCCATCGGCAGCACACCCGCTGGCTTCAGCGCAGAGCAGCAGATCGATGCAGCAGGAAAACAGCTGATACCCGGCATCATCGATCTCAGCTGCAGGCTGCGTGAGCCCGGCCTGGAGCAGAAAGGAACCATCATCTCGGAAACCACTGCCGCTGCCCGGGGAGGAGTAACGACTGTCATCTGTCCACCGGATACCGATCCCGTCATCGATACGCCGGCGGTTGCAGAGTTGATCCGCCGACGCGCCAAGCAGAGCGCCCAGGCGCGCGTGCTCTCTGTCGGAGCTCTCACCCGGGGACTTGCGGGTGAGCAGTTAACCGAGATGGCCGCACTCAAGGGCAGCGGCTGCATTGCAGTCAGCAATGCGCGCCAGCCGGTTCGCAGCAACCTGATCCTCAAACGCGCAATGGAGTATGCCACCACCTGGCAGATTCCCATCTTCGTCAATCCATTGGATCACGCCCTGAACAACAACGGCTGCGCACATGACGGACGCGTGGCAAACCGGCTTGGATTGCCGGGAATCCCCTGCTCTGCCGAAACCGTCGCAGTCGCCGCAATACTGGAACTCGCCCAGGAGAGCGGTGCGCATATTCATTTCCAGCAAATCTCTACAGCCCGCGCCGTTGAGATGCTGCATGAGGCGCAAGTCAAAGGGGTCCATGTCACTGCAGATGTTGCCGCCCATCAACTCCACCTCACCGAGATGGATGTCGATGGTTTTGACAGCAATTGCCATCTGCTGCCACCGTTACGCACGCTCGCAGACCGTGATGCATTGCGTCAGGGAGTTGCAGGAGGAGTGATCAACGCGATCTGTTCAGGCCATGAGCCCCACGAGGCTGATGCCAAACTGGCACCATTTCCGGCAACAGAGCCCGGCATCTCTGCACTCGAGACACTGCTGCCCCTGACGCTGCGGCTTGTTGATGAGAAGCTGATCGACCTGCCGCGCGCCATCTCTCTACTCACCAGCGGGCCGGCGGAGATAGTTGGTCTCAACAGCGGAAAAATCTCTATCGGAGCTGACGCCGACCTGTGCCTGCTTGATCTCGACAGGGAGTGGAGATTTGCAGCTGATGAGATGCTCAGCGCCGGTCATAACACCCCCTTTGACGGCTGGGAGTTCAGCGGCTATGTTACCCATACCTTTTTTGAAGGACGCCTTACCTGGTCGGAGAGCTGATGTCTGCACAAGCACAGCGTGACACTATTTTTGTTGAAGATGCGCTGATCCTCTCTCATACGGAACATGCGGGTGATCAATTCATCCTGCGCGTTTCAGCCCCGAAATGCGCCGCCATGGCCGAACCGGGACAATTCGCCCACCTGCAGTGCGATCCGCAGCGTCCGATGCGCCGTCCGATCTCCATCATGAGGGCTTCTGCAGCGGATGGCTGGGTTGATTTCCTTTACAAGCGCCTTGGCGAAGGGACGACTCTGCTGGCAAATCGCAAGGCCGGCGAAAGCATCAATCTGCTAGGTCCGATAGGTAAAGGTTTTACAATCTCCACCTCCAGACCCCTGTTGATCGGCGGCGGCGTCGGCATGCCGCCTATGATTTTTACAGCCGAGCAGCTGCGCAGCAGGGATTTCTCCCCGTTTGTGATTCTTGGTTCCGAAGTCCCCTTCCCCTTCTCTCCGCGTCCATCCCAGTTGCTGGTCAACGGCATGCAGAACACCATGCCGGATGGAGTGATTGCAGCCATGCCGCTGCTGGATGACTGGGGAATTCCCTCCAGGCTCGCATCACTGCAGGGTTATGCAGGCTGTCACCAGGGCTATGTGACAGACCTCGCCAGAATCTGGCTGGATGCACTCGATGAGCAGCAGCGCAGTGAAGTTTCTCTCTACGCCTGTGGACCGCACCCCATGCTGCAGGCAGTAGTGGACGTTGCGCGGGAGTATGATCTGCCGGTGCAGGTCTCTCTGGAGGAGTTCATGGCATGCGCCGTTGGCGGCTGTGCAGGCTGCGTTGTGGAAGTGACGACTGGAACCGGAACAGCCATGAAACGGGTATGTGTCGATGGCCCGGTATTTGAGGGAAAAAGTGTTAAGTTTTAGGGGGGAGGTTTTATGTTTTAGGTTTTAAGTTTTAGGTTTACTCAGTCCTCGCTACTCAGTCCTCACAACTCTTCCCCTACCCCTTAAAAGCTCCCATAATGTCGTCATCTTCCTCTTCGTTCAACTCGAAGCCGCCGTCACCGAATGCGCCGCCCTTGCCGGAGAGCTTGATCATCAGGCGCACATCGTTGGAAGAGTCTGCGAAACGCAGCGCATTTTCATAGGT
>JAUXDV010000209.1 GCA_030620735.1 Gammaproteobacteria bacterium | reverse complement strand
CGTATGGCGCTCTTCGTGCTGCTCTCGATTGCCGGTGGTTCGCTTTTCAACAGCCTGCTGAAGGAGTTGTTTGAACGTCCCCGGCCTGATCTTGTTCCGCACGCCACTGCAGCCGCCATGAGCAGTTTTCCCAGCGGCCATGCCATGATGTCCACCGTGGCATTCCTGACTTTGGGTGCGCTGCTCGCACATACATGCAGCAAGCTCCGTATCAAGCTCTATATTCTGGGCTGGTCGCTGTTGCTGACAATTCTGGTTGGAGTCAGCAGGGTTTATCTCGGTGTCCACTGGCCGACGGATATCATTGCCGGGTGGATTGCGGGCGGTCTGTGGGCGCTGCTCTCTCTTCTTGCCCTTCATTGGTTCATGAAAAAAGGCCGCTAAAGATAGCGGCCTTATATTGTCGTACTTGTTGTCAGTTTTACTTGATAAACAACATCTCCTGGTACTTGGGCAGTGGCCACAGTTCATCGGCGACTTCGGCTTCCAGTGCATCCGCATGCGCACGCACCTCCTCCATCAGGTCACGGATCTCATTGGCACAGAATTGCATATGCTCTTCTGCAGAGGCAAAGCCCTCTTTCTGCATCGCTTCGCTGAGTTTGCCAACAGCGGCCATCATCGCATTCGATTCAGCGGCGACAGTTTTTGCCGTTGAGTCATCCATCTCGATATTCATCTCCGCCATGCTTGAACTGGTCATTGAGAGTTCGGAGAGGTATTGAACTGCGGCGGGGTAGATGGAAGTTTTTGCCATGCTGACGACCAGTTTGGCTTCAACTTCGATAGAGAGGATATATTGTTCTGCAAAGACTTCGTAGCGGCTTTCCAGCTCCACAGGAGAGAGTACGCCTGTGCTCTCAAAGAGTTCCTTTACTGATGCTTCCTGAAACGCAGGCAGCGCGTCTGCAGTGGTGGGGATGTTCTTCAGGCCGCGCTCTTCAACGGCCGTCTTGTGCCACTCTTCAGAGTAGCCGTCTCCACCAAATATCGCGTTTCCATGCTCATTCATCAGCTCCTGGAGTACGGAAATTACGGCTTCAGTCTGATCGCTTCCTTTAGTGAATTCAGCTTCCAGCTTATCGGCAATTACGTTCAGAGAGTCCGCCAGCATGGTGTTCATGGCAATCAGGGGGCCGCTCACTGATTGTGCGGAACCCACCGCGCGGAATTCAAAACGGTTGCCGGTGAAGGCGAATGGAGAGGTGCGGTTGCGATCGCCCGGATCGCGTTCAAAGTTGAGGATCTGGTCGAGACCCAGATCCATTTCACCGCCATCCTCACTATGGGTGAGTTTGCCATCCTTGATATCCAGGAAGACTTTCTCCAGCTGGTCGCCCAGGTAGACTGAGAGGATCGCTGGAGGCGCTTCATTGGCGCCCAGACGGTGATCATTGCCGGCAGAGGCGATAGCTGCACGCAGCAGCGGGCCAAACTTGTTGACGCCACGAATGACGGCGCCGCAGAACAGCAGGAAGTTGAGGTTTTCATGTGGTGTCTTGCCGGGATCAAGCAGGTTGCCCTGGGTAGAGTTGCCTACCGACCAGTTGACGTGCTTGCCCGAGCCATTGATGCCTGCAAACGGCTTCTCATGCAGCAGGCAGGTGAAGCCGTGTTTTTTCGCGGTGGCTTTGAGGATGGTCATCAGCATTTGCTGATGATCAGCGGCAATATTCGCTGCCTCGAAGTAGGGTGCAATCTCAAACTGCCCCGGAGCAACTTCGTTGTGGTGTGTTTTCGCAGGAATGCCGAGGCGATAGAGCTGGTCTTCTACATCCTGCATATAGACCTGGACGCGGGCGGGTATTGCACCGAAATAGTGGTCGTCAAACTGCTGTCCTTTTGCAGATGCAGCGCCGAACAGGGTTCTGCCGGCAAGCAGCAGGTCGGGACGGCTGTTGGTGAAGTTGCTGTCGACCAGGAAGTACTCCTGCTCGGCGCCGCAGCTGGAACTCAACGGTGCGATGTCCGTTTCACCCATCAGCGACAGCACTTTTTGTCCCGCCTTGTTCATCGCCTCGTTGGAGCGCAGCAGCGGGATCTTTTTATCCAGCGCTTCACCTGTCCATGACATAAAGACACAGGGGATCATCAGCGTCGCGCCATTCTCCGTATGCATGATGTAGGCGGAACTGGATGGGTCCCATGCGGTATATCCGCGTGCGGCATTGGTCATGCGGATGCTGCCGTTGGGGAATGAGGAGCCGTCGGGCTCGCCCTTGATCAGCAGGCTGCCGGTAAATTCGGTCATCGCCCGGCCTTCGGGGTCGGTGATGACAAATCCGTCGTGCTTTTCGGCCGTGGCATGTGTCAGCGGATAGAAGATATGCGAGAAAAACTTGGCGCCTTTAGCGATAGCCCAGTCTTTCATTGCCGCAGCAACGACATCAGCTGTTGCGGGATCAAGAGGGGTGCCTGTTATGACAGTCTTCTTGATGGATTTATAGGTATTTTTAGAGAGGGTCTCTTCCATTGTGGCCAGATTGAAGACGTCGGTTCCCCAGATCTTGGACAGCGGCTTGGTCTTTTTAACGGGCATTGGCTCACGGTTCGTAATCTGATAAATCGCCTGGACGCGAGATTCATTTCCACTCATTTTGGTTTCCTCTGTTGGATGATAAATAAATTGGCAATATTCTAGACATGTAAGCAATAAACATGCCAAAAAATGGCAGTGGTCATTGTTCGAGCAGTTTGAAGCTGCCGAAAAATAGTATAAATTCCAGCGTTAAACAACGCCTTGAGCGTGTTATTCAAGCGAAATCGATAAAATAACTTCGTATCATAGCCCAGGAGGTGCAATTGCGCACAGCAATAGAATGAATCGCGGCATTACTGTAGTGCAGCTGAACATTTGTTTGCACCAAAAAGAGACGCAATTGCAGTCGTCCCGGGGGGGTAGAGATGAGCTGGAGGATCTCTGGGTTGAGAGCTTCTACCCTGGACAACTCCAATGGAGGAGATATACCCGTAGATCAGCGTTTTCTGACGAGTTGTACAAACGCCATGCCATAGCGGTTCTTCTCGTCAGGTGGAATATGCTCGTGTGAAATCTCCCGCCAGAGCGACAAATCGAACTCTGGAAAGGATGCGTCGCCTTCGATATCAGCATCAACCAGGGTCATATAGAGATGGTCGGCAAATGGCAATGCTAGTTTGTAAAGCGCAGCGCCGCCGACGATCATCACCTCATCGACATCGCCTGCGAGTTCAATTGCCTGCTGCAGACCGGAGGCCGTTTCTGCATGCTCCGCATGGTAGCCGGATTGGCGAGTGACGACAATATGGCGGCGACTTGGCAGCACTCCTGGAAGCGACTCCCAGGTTTTGCGCCCCATGACAATGGGTTTTCCCATCGTCAGCCGCTTGAAATGCTGCAGGTCGACGGGCAGATGCCACGGCAGGCTGTTATCCCGTCCAATGACACGATTGTGCGCCATTGCCCAGATCAGGGAGATTTGCGGTTTCTTTGGCACAGTATCCGACCCGTAAGTCCCCTCTAGAAAAACAAGCCGTCAACGGGCGAAGATGCCGAAGCAAAACGTTTTGCTGTCATGCGGCCGGCCAGGAATGCCTCACGTCCCGCCTCGATCCCTTTTTTCATCGCCGAAGCCATCAGTACAGGATCTTTGGCTGCAGCAATTGCGGTGTTCATGAGCACGCCGTCGCAGCCCAGTTCCATCGCCATGGCGGCATCGGAGGCAGTACCGACGCCGGCATCAACGAGGATAGGCACCTTGGCGTTTTCAACGATGGTGCGGATATTCAGAGGATTGCGAATGCCAAGTCCGGATCCAATCGGGGCGGCCAGTGGCATTACCGCAGCGCAGCCAATCTCTTCGAGCTGCCTGGCGACTATGGGGTCGTCATTAGTATAGACCATCACGTCGAATCCATCCTTGACCAGCTCTTCTGCCGCCCGCATGGTTGCCATCACATCCGGAAACAGCGTCTTTTCGTCACCAAGCACTTCGAGCTTGACCAGGTTGTG
>JAUXDV010000265.1 GCA_030620735.1 Gammaproteobacteria bacterium | reverse complement strand
AATCCTTGATTCACTAAAATGCTTGCAAATGAGTCAAGTTTTAAAAGAATCTCTCGCTAAGAACGCAAAGGACGCAAAGGTTTTTCTTGGCGGTCTTGGCGTCCTGGCGAGAGAAAATGTTTTTTTCATACCTTGTCAGTCTGAGACCTGATCTCGCTAGCATTCAATGTTCTATCTGGTTGACGGCCGCCGTCAGGCTCTGCTTGCTCTGCCTTTGTCACCACCTCGATCTCATCCGGCTCTTCAGACTCATCCAACGGCGCAATGGTCCAGCCAAACCAGCCGAACATCAGGGTCACCAGCGGCGACAGTCAATTGAAGAATACGAACAACATTGCTGCGCGATATCGGGAAGTTATTTATGGACAACTCCTCAGTTCAGATGCTTACATACCAGCGGACTAATCGAGAGAACATTCCCGGTGGCGGTGTAATACAACGAGCCATGGGCGGTTTTATTGATAAAGCCATCGTGCAATAGCAATGACCCCCTGAATCCCTCGAACTCCAACGCCATTGGCCTGGTAACTGCAAAATCCACGATGCGCAATTCTCCCTCGGCATCTCTGATTGTCCTGATTGCGACCTCCTTCACAGTAACAAGATCAGGGGAAACGTCTGTCTTGCCGGCAGCAAAACGCGGGGTTTCCGGCTGATCAGGATCACTCCACAGAAGATCAGGCGTAACCACTTCCAAGCCGCTGATCGTACCGGCATCCAGATCCACAGTAAGCACTGCGCGAGTTGCATCGCCATCGTGTAAATCAGTGCAGATTACTGTCGAGAGATCAGCAACCGCAGACAGCGGGAGGCTGAGAGCAAGAACAAACGCTAACCAGGAGACGACAGCAGAGAAAGACGTATTGGCACGTGCACAACAGAAAATTTGCACACCAGACTGAAAATAACTTGAAAAAATCATGTGGGTACTCTTTACTGTGGGTGTTACTTTCGATGACAAATATAATCTATATCGATATGGAAACTAAAGGAGAAGAATACCATGGTGATCAAGAAACAAACACTGACATCACTGGGAGTCAGCAGTGCACTGGCAGGGAAATACCTCGCCGACCTCAATACCCTGCTTCCTCAACACAACATTGATACGCCTCTGCGCATTGCGCATTTTCTCTCCCAGGTTCTGCACGAATCCGGCAGGATGAAATTCACCAAGGAGAACATGAACTACTCCGCAGAAGGACTTAGAAAGACCTTCAAGAAGTATTTCACAGTAGCTCAGGCACAAGAATATGCCAGAAAGCCCCAGCGCATCGGCAGCAGGGCCTACGCGAACCGCATGGGTAATGGCAACGAAGCCAGTGGCGATGGCTATCGCTATCGCGGCAGGGGATTGATCCAGCTGACCGGGCGTTCAAACTACAAGAACTTTTCAGCCTGGGTCGGCGATGATGTCGTGGCTTCACCTGAACTGGTCTCGGACAAGCACGCGGTTGCGTCAGCAATCTATTATTGGGAAACCACAAATCTGAATGCCCTCGCCGACCTCGACGATTGCCGCAGGGTCACAAAAAGAATCAACGGCGGTTTCAATGGCCTGTCGGACCGGATGGGGTTGTTGCTTCAGGCAAAGGAACTGCTGAATGCCGATCTTCAACCAGCAGTACTCGAGGAGCCCACACATCAGGTGTCTGCGACACGCCTCAATTTACGCAGCCGCCCGAAAGTATCGCGCACGACCCTGCTGGCAACGCTGAATCAGGGAACCCCGGTCACCAAACTTAAGAACGCCGGCGTGGCGGGCTGGTTCAATATAAATGTGGTCGTCAACGGCCGTATGCGGGAAGGATTCGTCGCCAGCAAACACCTGGCGCGGTTATCCTCATCGGCGATCGATTTTGCAGCGGTCTCATTTGGATTACCGGCATCAGCCGCAATTGCGCCGCTTCCGGAAGCTCATATGCGCAAGAACCGCAAGGATATCACCCGTGCTCGCGATGGAGGACGTGCCTATCCACTTGGCGAGAAGGGGCGGCCGAGGCGTACAGGAAGCAAGCCAGAGACCAAAGCAAGACATGTAATCGACATCGCCACCTATCTCGATAGTGCAGCCCCCGCTTACAAACGTTATCAGCCGAAAGGGAGCCAGACTTTCTGCAACATCTACGCCTATGACTTTTGCTGCCTTTGCGGCGTCTATCTACCACGCGTATGGTGGCGGCCTGCTGCTCTGGACAAGATTCGTAAAGGGCAAAAGGTTGATGTCAAATATAACACTACGGTACGCGAGCTTCGGGCCAACGATCTCCATGACTGGCTCGAAGACTATGGAGAGAGTTTCGGCTGGCGCTCGGTTACGGATATGGATGAACTCCAGGCAGCCGCCAACGTCGGTGAAGTCGGGATCATTGTCGCCAAGCGGCGTGATAATGGCAGGCCGGGTCATATCACTGCTGTCGCCCCGGAACACGCTAGCTTCACCGCTGCCCGAAACAGTTCCGGTCTCATCCTTCGCCCGCTGGAGTCACAGGCCGGGAGCAAAAATTACCGCTTCGTCACCAAGCGCACCGCATGGTGGCAGCATGACAAGTTTGAATCTTTTTCGTTCTGGCGCCACCCCTGAAGTGACAGGCACGACTGGGGGCAAAACAGGGGGTAAATTCAATCCACAAATAAGAAACCCGCTATATATCAGCGGGTTATCTATCATCTCTGGCGGAGAAGGAGGGATTACTGAAAGAAAAAGCTGCTTAAAAAAAGCGACATCTTCCTTGACAACTACCGAGAGCCGGATAAAGATTAAGATAACTGAACCCGTTGAATGAATGGGCCCTATTTAATGAAACGATTAGCAGTAATGTGTATCACAACATTGGTACTATCCGGCAACGTGGTTGCAGGGAGCATTTACAAGTGCATTGACGCTGCAGGCAATGTGAGCTTTACGCAGAAGCCCTGTCCGAGAAAATCAAGCGGTGGGGGGATTGGATATTCAGAGCGATCTCAGTGGAGAGATTCCACACCTTCAGCAAGAGAACAGCTCAACCAGATTCAGAGAGGCCATTCAGAATCGTATAGACGTGATACTTCAAATGATTACGACCCTTCATCCCATCGGCAGTACAGAGAGATGAAATCAGAAAATATCCGGAGTCGTAATAAATATAACCGGGCACGTAAGACACAAAGGATCAGGAATAAGT
>JAUXDV010000185.1 GCA_030620735.1 Gammaproteobacteria bacterium | reverse complement strand
CCCTGCTGGATGCCGAGATCCTCTCGGAAGTCTACCTGGTGATGACAGGCGGCCAGGAGAATCTGTTGCTTGACGGAGAAGATTCTGATGCAACTGACCGCAATCACCGCAGAAGAGTCGATTTTGAGGGAGAGCTTGTGCTGATGTCAGTCGATACCGATGACCTGCAGGCGCATGAGGAGTATCTGAATCGTCTGCAGCAGCAAACAGATGGATATTGTGTGTGGTTGAAGAGTTGATTAATATGCAGACAATTGAAGAGACAATTGGAAACACCCCGCTGGTGCAGTTATCACGTCTTGTTCCACAAGGTGCGGGCAGGGTGCTGGTTAAACTCGAAGGTAATAACCCGGCCGGATCGGTCAAGGATCGTCCTGCGCTCTTCATGATTCGCGGCGCGGAGGAGCGTGGTGAGATTCAAAAGGGCGACCGTCTGCTTGAGTCGACCAGCGGAAATACCGGGATTGCACTGGCCATGGTGGCTGCGATCAGGGGTTATCGCATGACACTGATCATGCCCGAGAACATGAGCCTGGAGCGGCGCGCCATCATGAGGGCCTATGGAGCAGAGATTTTGCTGGTGAGCGAGGAGCAGGGGATGGAGGGGGCCAGGGACCTGGCTGAACAAATGGCGGCGGATGGAGAGGGTGTCCTGCTGAATCAATTTGCCAACAGCGACAATCCGCGCGCCCACTATGAAACCACCGGCCCCGAGATCTGGCGTGATACCAATGGAGAGATCACCCATTTTGTCAGCGCCATGGGAACCACCGGAACCATCATGGGAACATCGCGTTATCTCAAGGAGGTCAGCCCCGGGATTGAGATTGTTGGCGTACAGCCCGATGCGGATTCCAGCATTCCCGGCATCCGCCGCTGGCCAGAGGAGTATCTGCCGTCAATTTTTGAGGAGTTCCGTGTTGATCGCGAGCTCGATGTGAGTCAACAGCAGGCCGAGGAAATGACGCGCAGGCTGGCGGCAGAGGAGGGCATATTTGCAGGTGTCTCCTCCGGCGGGGCGGTGCATGCCGCGATCAACGTTGCAATCGAAAATCCCGGAGCCACTATCGTCGTGATTATCTGTGATCGCGGAGACCGCTATCTCTCAACCGGTGTCTTTCCCGCGGAATGAAATCACAACAGAAAATTAACCACAGATGAACACGGATACGCACAGATATTTTTATCGCTTAAATCTCTGTTCTTCTGTGTGCATCGAACCTAGAATCCTTGATTCACTATAATGCTTGCAAATGAGTCAAGTTTTAAAAGAATCTCTCGCTAAGAACGCAAAGGACGCAAAGGTTTTTCTTGGCGGTCTTGGCCTACATGGAAGTAGGTCAGGGGTGTGAGCAGGACGCGGAAGCTTTGCGTCTTGGCGAGAGGAAATGTTTTTTCATGCCTCGACAGTCTGAGACATGGTCTCGCTAGTACCTAAAACTTAAAACCTAACCAAAACTTTCCCCCATGAAGCAACTCTTTGTCAACCTGGAAACATTGCCTGATCTTGATGGCGCACGACTAATGTTCGAACTGCCTGCAGAGCTTCAGGATAAAGATGTCGCCAAGGTGCTTTTCCATCAACACGTCTCCACCCGGGGGCGTGACAAGATTTTTCTGCAGCCATGGCAGGCGCGTATCGCAGTTGTCTGCGTGATCGTTATCAGCGATGCCGGCGTTGAGTTGTTCAGCTTTGATATGCCGCAGGGTGATGAGATAGAGTTGCTGCAAAAGCTGCACGAATTCCTCAACCAATCTACGGATTCCTTTTGCTGGGATCAGGGGCGTGATCTCAATGCGCTGTTGCAGATACGCTCTATGATCCATGAATTGAAATTTGATGCTGTACCGTTGCGAACTGTTGAGCAGCGTCTGCGTATGCAACCGGGAAGCAACTCACTCGAAGCGATTGCAGCGCGCTTCGGCCTGCAGGGAATCGCTATGCAGGGAGACGAACTCAGCTGGAAGCTGTATCGGCAGCAGGGAATCGCCCCCTTGAGCAAGCGCTGCCGTACGAATGTCATAGCTGCAGCGCAGCTTGGCCTGCATCACCTGTTGACGGCGGGAGAAATTGACCGGCAGCGCTTCGATCAATTAGCAGTTGCATGTGGTGAACTCTGATGGGAAGACGCAGACGAGGCGGAAAAAAGGTTCCTCAAGGCAGCTTCGAGGCTGAAATAGAGTCCCTCAGCCATGATGGCCGCGGGGTGACTCATATTGATGGCAAGACGATTTTTATCCACGGCGCACTGCCTGGCGAAAAAGTGACTTTCAACTATACCCGTGTGCAGCGCCGCTACGACGAGGGCGTTGTTGATGAAATTCTGCAGGCATCTTCACAGCGTGTGGAACCGGGCTGCGAAAATTTTTCAGTCTGTGGCGGCTGCAGTCTGCAGCACCTGGGATCCGAACATCAGATCACCTACAAGCAGCAGACTCTGCTGGACGCATTTCAACATATTGCCGGCATCGAGGTGCAAACGGTCATGCCGCCTCTGATTTCAGAGCCATGGGGTTACCGCCGCAAGGCGCGCCTCGGGGTTAAGTATGTCGCTAAAAAAGGCAAGGTGCTGGTTGGTTTTCGTGAACGCGGCTCCTCCTTCGTGACCGTGATGCAGCGCTGTCCGGTGCTGCATCCGGCTATCGGTGAAAAACTGGGAGCACTGGCGGAAGTGATTCAATCACTCAGTGTGCGTGACAAAATACCGCAGATTGAAGTGGCGATGGGAGATGAGAGCATCATTCTCATTTTCAGGCTGCTGTCACCGCTCTCTGATGATGATGCTGAAATCCTCGGCAGCTACTGTCGCCTGCAGAACTGGCATTGCTACATCCAGGAGGGCGGTCCGCAGACAGTCACACCACTCAGTGGTGATGCGATCAAACTGAGCTATCATCTTCCGCAGCAGCAACTGCAGTTTGAATTCCTGCCGACGGATTTCACCCAGGTCAATACGACGATCAATCGTCAGATGATCAGCCAGGCGATGCAGTGGCTGAATCCTCAGTCAGGTGAAAAAATTCTCGATCTTTTCTGTGGCCTGGGAAATTTCACCCTGCCGCTGGCGCAGCTCTGCAGCAGCGTCACAGGTGTCGAAGGCGATGCAGAACTGGTCGAGCGGGCACGGCAGAATGCTGATAACAACGGCATCGCCAATGTTGATTTCCACGTCGCCAACCTCTATGAGCCACTTAATAATCAGACCTGGATGCAGCCGCAGTATGATGCGGTGCTGCTCGATCCACCCCGCAGCGGCGCCCAGGAGATCATTCCATTGCTTCCTCGATTGGGAGCAAAGAGAATCCTCTATGTCTCCTGCTACCCGGGAACACTCGCACGGGATGCCGGGCTGCTGCTCAACGGGCATGGCTACAAGCTGGTGCAGGCGGGCGTCATGGATATGTTTCCGCACACAGCACATGTCGAATCGATGGCATTGTTTGAGCGCAAGTGATTTAATTGTCATTGCGAGGAACGAAGCAATCCCGTTTTTGATGGAGCGCCGGGAGATTGCCGCGCTCTGCTCGCAATGACTGGGTAAATCTCAACTTTCCATATTCTATTAGGCATAATCCTATGAAACAGATAACTGTCACAGCACTAGCCGCCATGAAACGCGAAGGTCAGAAAATAGCGGTGCTAACCTGTTACGACGCCTCCTTTACCACTGTGCTTGAAGAGGCCGGTGTCGAAGTGCTGCTGGTGGGCGATTCGCTTGGCATGGTCATACAGGGCCGCGACAGCACCCTGTCTGTTAGCGTTGATGAGATGGTGTATCACGCCTCCTGTGTCGCCAGGGTTCGGCAGCAGGCATTGTTGATGGTGGACATGCCCTTTCTCAGCTACGCGACTGTTGATCTGGCCATTGACACGGCAACACGCTTGATACAGCAGGGTGGGGCGCAGATGGTCAAACTCGAAGGGGGGGCGCAGCAGCTCGAGAGAGTGCGCATACTGTCGCAAAACGGCGTGGCGGTGTGCGCCCATCTTGGTCTGCAGCCGCAGTCTGTACACAAGCTTGGTGGATATCATGTACAAGGCAGGGAGGACAGACAGGCATCACAAATGCTGCGCGATGCAATCGAATTACAATCGGCAGGAGCGCAGCTTCTGGTGCTGGAGTGTGTTCCGGCGATCCTTGCGGCCGAGATCACCTGTTCACTGGGGATTCCCGTGATCGGCATTGGCGCAGGCGTTGAATGTGACGGGCAGGTGCTGGTGCTGCACGACATTCTGGGACTCACTTCAGGCCATGTTCCAAAATTCGTCAAAAACTTCATGCAGCAGGGCGGCACGATTCAGGATGCAGTCGGCGCCTATGTTGCAGCAGTCAAGGATGGCTCTTTTCCCACGGCAGAACACTGCTTCACATAAAATTTTCGTGGTCAGATGACAGCAACATGCCAACCT
>JAUXDV010000076.1 GCA_030620735.1 Gammaproteobacteria bacterium | reverse complement strand
AAACCCAGTCACCAGCACGCTGGTCGGGTAGAAGCTCTTCAGGCGTTGCGTCTCTTCAGGCCAGCCCAGCGTGGAGAAGGGCCACAGGGCGGAGCTGAACCAGGTGTCCAGGACATCCTCATCCTGCTGCAACGCATAGTCTGCCGGAAGCTTGTGTTTAGTGCGCACCTCCTCCTCGGAGCGACCCACGTAGACATTGCCCTCCCGGTCATACCATGCGGGTATGCGATGCCCCCACCAGATCTGGCGGCTGATGCACCAGTCCTCGATGTTGTTCATCCACTCGAAGTAGGTGTTCTTCCAGTTGTCAGGCACGAAGCGAATCCTGCCGCTCTCGACCGCCTCGATGGCGGGTTTGGCAAGTGGCGCAGTCTTGACATACCACTGGTCGGTCAAAAAGGGTTCGATGATAGTGTTGGAGCGGTCGCCGCGCGGCACCATCAGTTTGTGGTCGTCGATTTTCACCAGCAGACCCTGTGCATCCAGATCGGCGACGATCTGCTTGCGCGCGGCAAAGCGGTCCAGGCCAACGTAGGCCTCAGGAATCAGGCCATCTTCATCCTCTTCGTTGCAGCGAATGGCGGCATCGACTGTGAAGAGATTGACCAGGCCGCCGTGTGGAAGCGCCTGGATGCTGCTGTGATCACGGTGGCGCTGCCACACCGCGTAGTCGTTGAAGTCGTGCGCAGGAGTGATCTTGACGCAGCCGGTGCCGAACTCGGGGTCGACGTACTCATCTGCTATCACCGGGATGCGCCGTCCCGTGAGCGGCAGTTCGACAAACTCCCCCAGCAGATGCGCATAGCGCTCATCGCCCGGATGCACGGCGATGGCGCAGTCGCCGAGCATGGTCTCGGGGCGCGTGGTGGCGACCACCACCTCGCCCTGTCCATTGCTCAGCGGATAGCGCATGTGCCACATGTGGCCGCTCTCCTCGGTGGAGATCACTTCCAGGTCGGAGACGGCGGTATGCAGCACAGGATCCCAGTTGACCAGGCGCTTGCCGCGATAGATCAGCCCCTCTTCAAAGAGGCGTACGAACACCTCCTTGACGGCGTCCGAGAGCCCTTCGTCCATGGTGAAGCGTTCGTGCTCCCAGTCGAGCGAAGCCCCCATGCGGCGCAGTTGACGGGTGATGGTGCCGCCGGACTCCTCCTTCCATTCGCGGATGCGCTGCAGAAATTTGTCGCGGCCATAGTCATGGCGGGTTTTTCCCTCGCCATTGATGATGCGCTCCACCACCATCTGCGTGGCGATGCCGGCATGATCGGTTCCGGGCTGCCACAATGTTTTGTCACCCAGCATGCGATGGTAGCGGGTCAGGGCATCCATGATGGTGTCCTGGAAGGCATGCCCCATGTGCAGCCTGCCGGTGACATTCGGAGGCGGGATCATGATGCAGTAGGCGGCATCCCCCCCGTCGGAAGGAGTGAACCAGCCGTTCTCCTCCCAGGTCTGGTACCAGCGTTGTTCAATATTTTGCGGGTTGTAGGTTTTTTCCATCGATCGGCAGCCGAGAGTGTTGGTAGAAGTCACAATAAGCGGCTGATTATACCCAAGATCGTCTCCTCATAGCGCTCAAGATTGCGATGTCAGATGGAGAGGGTGCGGGATTAGTTGCAGGAGGCAGGAGGCGAAGTGGGATAAATTCCTCTTTTTTAGGAGAAGAAAATCATTTTTTTATGTGTTGGCAGGGTTAAACTACAGCAGTAAATCATCATTAAGTGGGAGATCAATATGTCGTTGGATGGAATTTGGGCTTTTGAGGTAGCTGGAGTATATGGATGGGAGCGGGTCTCTACCGCTTTCATGGAAAAAGGACGTTACTTGAGTGGCGGAACATCTGTGTTCAGCTATGGAACCTATGTTTCTGATGGAAACAAGCTCAAAATCAAACTTCATGTCACCCAACACGGCAAGAAGCGCACCATCTTTGGAGAAAAACACAGACGATTTTCCATTGTGATGAAGGCAATACGTGATGGAAATAAGATTGAAGGCAAAATTTCTCTAAAGGGAGCCAAATCAAACGCTACTCAGTACTCTTTCCGATTAATCAGGAAGATGGATTTACCCGCATTTCCAGAGTGACATTCCGAAAAAAGGGCGCGGTGACGAATGACAATTAATATCCTTTACCCACGGAGAGGTACCGAAGTGGCCATAACGGCGCGGATTCGAAATCCGTTGGGGGCGTAAGTCCCACGTGGGTTCGAACCCCACCCTCTCCGCCATAATGCAGTAATCAGCTGGTTCCCAAGCTCCCGCTTGGGAACCCACTCCGCGAAGCTCCAGCTTCGATTTCAGGTTTTATGAATCTCCTCGCATATAATGGCAAAAAAATCGACCATCCGAGAGATTCGAACCCCGTCATTCCGGCATGTTTTTAACCGGAATCAACGGCAACTCTGAATTAACTATTATCAGAAACAGAGGCAATAATGATGGCTAAGAAAAACAAAAAACACAGCAATAAAAAATATGAAGAGGAGTTATGTGAACTTCAGGTAGAGCTGTGCAAGCTCCAGGCGTGGATAAAACAGACAGGCCAGAGAGTTATTATTGTATTTGAAGGCCGGGATGCAGCAGGGAAGGGGGGAGTGATCAAACGCATCCTCGAAAAGGTCAGCCCACGGATATTTCAGGTCAATGCCCTGCCGGCGCCGACTGAGCGCCAAAAATCGCAGATGTATTACCAGCGTTATATCGAACGTTTTCCTGCCGCCGGTGAAGTGATTATCTTTGATCGCAGCTGGTATAACCGCGCCGGTGTCGAGCCTGTCATGGGGTTTTGCACGGACGAAGAGCATGCGCGCTTTCTAAAGCGCACGCCGGCTGTTGAACAGGCGATTGTCGATGATGGCATTATCCTGCTCAAATACTGGTTCGAAGTGAGTCAGGAGGTCCAGGCCGAACGTTTTCAAAAACGCATCGACGACCCCTGCAAACAGTGGAAGCTCAGCCCTATGGATTTGACGGCGCAGCAAAAGTGGGATGAGTATACTGAGGCAAAGGATAAGATGTTTTTGGCAACAGACAGCAAACACGCCCCCTGGTTCGTGGTCAATTCAGATGATAAAAAAAGCGCCCGCCTGAATTGTATTTCCCACCTGCTGAGTCAGATCCCTTATGAGGAGATACCCTTTAGCAAGCCGGAAATCAAAAAGAGCAAGGGCCAAAAATACACTCCAGTAGACTATGATTACAATGTTGTTCCTGAGAAATATTAGTTGGAATAGTTTGGGATCCTCTGAAGTTTAATACACTGCTTCACTGGCGCCCGGCTTGAGTCAGAACAGCGTCAGCAGCGCTGCATTCGCGATGGCGAATACCAGCAGGAACACACCCAGCGTGATGATCGAGTAGCCAAACACGAAGTAGAGAATCCGCAAGGGAACCGGCGGCGGTGTAGCCAGCGCCTCGCCCAGGCGGCCCTCTTTGTCCAGGCGTGCGACCCATTCCGGATGCTCGTGTTTCGCCTCCTCCAGATCCATCGTACCGTCGAACATGGCTGCATTGAAGGGGAAAGAACTGGGCCGCCAATGCTCGACGGTGAAGTGGATGGTAAAGATGTGCCCCATTGCAAGCACCGCCTCGATGCGATGCACCCACAGCGCCACGTTGAGCATCCACCCCGGCATGTAATCGCTGGTCAGCACCGGATCATAGAGCATCAGCCCGGTGATGCCGACGATCATCAGGCCCCACCAGACGGCCCAGTAGTCGAACTTCTCCCACCAGCTCCAACGGTCGAAACGCGGCAGCTTGTTGATCCCGAAAACCCAACCCAGGTGACCGATGAACCCTTTCACATCAACCAATTGAAAGACCAGTGTCTCCGGGCCCAGCAGGGAACGGGGAAAGTCCTTCCAGTCGATTCGTGTGAGGAGATAGATGAGGTGCAGTGCCAACCCTGCCAACAGCACCAGTCCGGCAATGCGATGAATTTGCAGGGTGTTGCTGTAACCGCCGAACAGGTTGGCGAGGCCGCGCCCCCAGGGCGTCTCGAAGAACATCCAGGCGATACCGGTAACCGACAAGATCATGAAGTTCAGGATCAACCCCAGGTGCCACAGCCGGTGAACCGGTGTGAAGCGCTTCAGGCGGGTGCGTTCATCGGCCATGACTGGATCTCCCTTTCAGTTTGGCGAAGAACTCGCGTATCCACCATAAAGCCGTATAGGGCAGGAAGAAGAGGAACACACCGACAGCCAGGATCAACATGATCCAGACGGCGTAATAGAGCAAAGGGAAGGAATTGCGGGTTGCGGATGCAATGGGATTTGGCTCGTGCACCATATAGGAGGCGAATGAGGGAGTTGCCCCCTCATGGCACTTGGCGCAGACATAGGCGTGACGCCGTATCGGATTAAGCGGCGAGTAGTAGTGGTAGACGCCGGCGACCGGCTGGCTGCGGTGGCACTGGATGCAGGTGATGCCCATCCTCAGATAATGCAGATCTTTGGTTTGCGGGATATGGCACTTCTTACAGCGTACTTCCGGACCGAAGTTGGCGACTCCCTCGTGGGCATCCTGCTTGAAACTGGAGCGGCGAATCTTTGGCTTGCCTGGTCCCATCCCCCAAAGCTTCCCTTCACCGCCAGGCAGTTGGCTATAGAAGCGCAGCGAGCCCGGCACAGTATCCTGATCCCGGAAATATCCCGTTCCCGCCATCTCTCCGGACGCATCCGCAGCCTGCCCAATAGCAGGCGGGACCACTAGCAGCGCCCACAGGAGAGAGAATATCATACGGCCGATAGACATCGGTCTTCCCCGTGATTCATGACAGACACTTTACTGCTTGCTCTCGATCACCTCTCCGACGGCGGTCCGCCGCTTGGTCAAGACGTCCCAGCGCTGCTGTAGATCGGCGAGATCCTCGTCTTTATGTTTGTGACAGGTCTGGCAAGAGTTGGGAACCTTGGTCTCGAGAGTATCTTTGGGCAGCAATGCGGTGAAGACGTGACTGCGAATATCACCGGACTCTGCGCTCTTGGCGATTCTGGGCATATGGCAGTTGGCGCAGTTGCCGAAAGAGTGTACCGAGTGAGCGCCGACCTGGGCGACCTGCTCATGGCAGGAGAGGCACAGCTTGTCACCGGCAAGCTTGGTCTTACTGCGGAACAGCGGGCTGCCGAGTTGATGAACCACGTGGCAACTCATGCAGTCCACACCGCTATCGGCGTGTTTGGACTGCTTCCAGTCGATGTATTGCTGGTGATGCCCCTTGGAAAAGCCAGTTTCATAAAGGTGCTTGTCACCAAGTTCAATTGACTTGTAGTAGCTTTCGAGCGCCTTACCCGGTTTGTATCCGACGGGCCAGCCCGCGCCCTCTACCTTTGTCGATTTACCGCGATTGTGGCATGAACCGCATATCTGAATGGCGACTCCGCCCGCGAGTTTGCTTGGGTTGACGATGGTGCTGCGCTTCTCGAAGGTCTCGGTGGCTGGCAGAGCAGCATGGTGTGAGCCCGGGCCGTGGCATGCTTCGCAGCCGACGCTTGGCTCGATGAAACTCTCTTTCTCCAGATCGACGCCGGTTGCATGGCAGCCGCCGCACTTTTTCAACCAGGGGCGCTTGTCCCAGTCATGCTCGTGGTAGTTGACCCAGCGGCCGGTATCGATGTTGAACTGTGTTGGCGCGATGTAGTAGATTCCATCCTTCTGCACCAGATAGCGCTGCTTCCATTGGCTGCCGATGGTGTATTTGACCTCTTCGCGTTTGGGAAAATAGACTTGATCAAGAGGGACTTTAAGCTTTTTCTCGATCTTCTTGAAGTCAGCTTTCATCACCTCCTGGTCCAGATCGACGACGATGACATCCTCGTTCTCTGATACATCCTGCAGCATTTTGCTGTGCAGAGTCCTCTTCCAGGCGTCATAGTGCTCCAGGTGACAGGTCCGGCATACCTCGGAGCCCACATAGGCTTTTGGCTGGGAGAGCAATTTTTTGCTGTCCAGAGGTTTGTCTCCCAGGACCACGCCCGGCAGAGCGGAAGCGAAAAAAAAGAGTCCTACCCACAACACATAGCGAGGGAACATCATCACAACTTTCTCCTTTATACGGTAGATCAGGCGCACGCTCTTATCGGCGTGACTCAAAAAATTATAGCCGATAATAACCAGATTACAAGTAAAGGATTTATAAATTTATCCGGCTCAGCGTCCGCACACAAGATAGCGTTAAAGGCCTCCATTTGAACTGCATTTCTCACCTGCTCAGTCAGAGTCCTTAATAAGCAGATACCCTTTAGCAAGCCTGAAATCAAAAAAAGCAAGGGTCAACAATACAATCCTATAGACTATAATTATCATGTTGTTCCTGAGAAATATGAGTTGGAATAGTGTGTTATTGTCATTCATCGTAACTTCTCAATAACTTTGTGCGTGATCGCGGTCAGAAGACCGCTCCTACAACCCTCTGTGGCGCCAGATGTGGGAGTGGTCTTCTGACCACGATTGAAATGCGATAGCATTCTGCTCGTATTGCCCGGAGTTAATGAGAACTCACCACCGATTCAACTGAACTATGATTGTCGATATTTTTATTCCTGCGATAGTAGTGTTGATGATGCTCATTGTCGGCACGGGAGTGCAGGCCCGGGAGTTCAGGATAATCTTGCAATCGCCCGCGCCATTGATCGGCAGCACCATCTCCCAGGTTCTACTGCTGCCACTGGGCGCTGTCATCATGATCTCCCTGCTTGATCCACCGCAGGAGTTGGCGGTGGGACTTCTGCTGGTTTCGGCTTGTCCGGGCGGCGCACTGTCAAATTTTTACTGCTATCTGGGGCGGCTCAATGTGCCGCTCTCCGTGATGCTCACGGCTTTATCAAGCCTGCTCTCATTTGCCGCCTTACCGCTTGTTCTGGAGTTGACGGTTTCGGCTGTTGCGCCGAATTCGGATTTTGCGGTACCTGTTCCCCAACTCATGCAGATGCTGTTGTTGTTTCTATTGCTACCCATCGGAATCGGAATGGCGATGCGTCATTTTTTCAGCGGAATGGTTCAAAGCAATGCCGTGCGAATGCGCGCGCTGAGTCTTTTTCTACTGGTCATTCTGCTGCTGCTGATCGTTGTCGATCAGTGGAATACGGTGCGGGAGATCTATATGCAGGCTGCTCTGCTGACGCTGTTATTCTCCGGGTTTGCCATATCGGTGGCATGGGGGACCGGCGCAGTGTTCGGCCTGGAGGTGGTTGACCGCTATGTGCTGTCGGTAGAATTCTCAATCCGCAACGTTGGCGCCGCTGCGCTGGTCGCCACATTAACGCTTGGACGGCCGGAGTTCGTGGCGTTTGGCGCGTTGTTCGTGGTTTTTCAGGCTCCCCTGATTGCACTGCTGCTGTATCGTTACAAGGCGCGCAGCATAAATGCGTAAACTCTTTCTATTGCGCAGTGTATTCCGGAACTAACTGACATCAGCTCACGGCTTCGTTTCGCTATTCTTTTTCAATTTCTCTGACCAACTGCATGACTTTCGGTCGGTGAAGCAGGGCTTCATGAAGCGTGGAAAATCTGTTCGAGATTTACCATGATGCGTTTACATTATTAAAATGATAATAATAATGCATTAGACATTTGTTGATGGCAGAGTAAAATTTAGCCGGTATGTAGCTAAATGGCTCGCGCCGGCCCCGGCATTTCCTACATTCCCAGTTTTTCAAACCACTCATCTCAATATACCTGATTGACCGAGGAACACGCTATGAAACGCATCTATATTCCACTGTTTGCTGTTTATGTCTTCCTGGGCGCCACTGCCCTGGTGGCGGGAGAGGCCACACAACCGACGGTCGAGGCAGCTGTCGCTAAGCCTGACGCTGCCAAGAAGGGTGAGGCTTCGGCAGATGCGAAGCCCGGAGACGATGATATTGAGGAACTTGGCTGGCCGCGTAAATATCAGCATGCGGATGGAGAGGTGATCCTCTACCAACCACAGCTTGATGAGTGGGACGACCACACAACACTGACGGCAAAAGCGGCTGTTTCCGTACAGTTCAAGGGCAGTGATGAGTTTCACTATGGAGCCCTCTATATCAAAGCCACGACCAAAGTGGATAAGGAGGAGGAAGAGGTCCTGCTGGATAAGTTTGAAATCACCAAAATGCACTTCCCCGATATTGATGACGAGATTATTGTAAAGGCCGTTGATCTTGTGACTAAGGCGATTTCAGTCGGGGGAAGCATGGTCATGGCACTGGATCGTCTCGTTGCCGAACTCGAGGCTGATAGCGAGAATGTTCGGGAGGTTGAGCTCAATCTCGATCCCCCGCCGATCTTCTATAGCGATAAACCAGCCATTCTGCTTGGTTTCATGGGCGAGCCCTCCTTC
>JAUXDV010000217.1 GCA_030620735.1 Gammaproteobacteria bacterium | reverse complement strand
TTGTGATAAACGATGAAGCCGATGGTGGCCCGCGCCCGATCCTCGTCATCCACAGGCGGAATGATGGTCAGGTTCTTCGGCTGTGTTTCGCCGAAGGGATACACCAGCTCGGCGTAGAGCACACGCTTGTCCTGAGGGGCCTCGGAAACCCGCTGGCGCGTGTAGGGATTGACCATGCCGGCAAAGGGTGAAAAGCGATCCTTGCGCAGCCGTGGTTCGGCGACTCGAAGCTCCGCCTGGAGTTTCTCACCCGTGTCCGTGACGAACTGCAGGGTTTCAGTTGAGAAGCGCCGCAGCCGCTCCTCCATGGATGGCCGCTCCACTTCTTCCGCCTTCAGCCAACCGTCAGGAACCAATTCTCTGAAGGTCGCCAAGTCGCCGACGTATATTTCCAGAGTCACCTCAACCCGGTCGTCGAAGACGGTTATCTCGGCAATATTGGGTGAAGTCTCGGCGCCGGTGAGATTGATCCAGTCGGCTTGCAAGGAGGATACAGAGCACAGTATCGTGATGAGCAGCAGAATAACCAAGGAGCGTGGATTGTATGTAAGCATGGCGACGGGCATTTGCCCGTCACCAGCTATTTGAGGCGGCAACAGGATCACTTTATGTTACGCTCTTTCTTAAATGCATCGACCAGGGCCTTCTGCGCATCCTCTGCCTCGGGGTTTCCCTCATCGTTGACTCATTTCAACTTTGATTTGTTCGCGATTCTGTCCGCTGGATTTTTTCACGGCTTGAGATAGTTCATCCAAGTCTCCATGCGCACCATCACTTTGCGGATGATGTGGGTCACAGTGACTGATTCCGTGTAAATCGCAGCCGTACCGATGGCGCCGCCAGGGATTGGTCCAAGCTTAATATCCTCTTCATCAAGGATCAGTTCCACCCCGTACGGCAATGGCGGGTCCTGCATCGTGGGCATCTGGGGAAGAATGCCGGTTGCCTGCAGCTGAGCGGCCGAGTTGATATCTACGATTTCACCCACTTTGGCCTGCAGAACGCGGCCGGGATAGAGGCGCAGAACGATCTCCACATCCTGACCTTTTTTCACATGCCGCAGGCGGGACTGTGGAATGCCGACCAGCAGTTTCCGTGCGCCCTCCTCGACGAAAGCTACCCAGCTGCGAACAGCCAGTGAACCTACGCGTTGACCGGGTCGCAGCACAAGAGCCACGACTTCGCCGTCACTGGGCGCCTTGACAACGGTTTTCTCCAGTTCCCAGCGGGCGTCATGCAACTGCGCATCGTAGTTATTGACTTCAGCCGCGTAGATGTCCACATCGAGCTGACGCCCTACCCCCTTGTCCATCAGCTCCTGCGACCGTGACAGGTTGAGCTCTGAAAGTTTCAGTTGGGCTTCCAGTTGGTGCACTTTTGCCTGGTATTGCTCAGGATCGATCTTGAACAGCACCTCATCTTTTTTTACCGGCACCAGCGGTTTTACCGGCACATCAATCACTTCGCCGCTCACATTGGGAATGATCTCAATGACGGTCTGGTAGACGCGCACCGCCCCGGATGGCGCCCCCACTGCATCGGCACAAAGAGGACGAAGAACAGCAGCAGCATCCACAGCAGCGGCGAGATTTTCCAGAATGTATTCATCCTGATGATGCCGATTTTGACAGCCAGGAAAAGAACCACGACATAGATCAGGGTCAGAAAAACAATCATGATATTGACCCCGCTTTCTCAGATGACGCAGTTGCCGCCTCAGCTGGGGCTACTGATTTTTGCACGCCCGTCAGTGTTGCCACAGGATTTGTGTAAGCCCAGATAAATGCAAGCGGGCTGAGTATGCCCATCGTGATAGCGCCCCACCAGCCGCAGATATTGATGGCGTCCGCCTGGGGATGATTGCGTTGCTGTGCGATCTTGTCGGGATACATGCCAAGCAAGACCCAAATTGCCAATGCGCACAGTACAAGGATAATCAACACGATGAGTGCAAAGATATCGAGGCCGGACATAGAGATTCACTCCAAATATGTAGTTTGTAATATTTACCCAGAAAACCAGATTTCACCTGTCAGCCTCAAGGAAGGAGGCGTAGCCTTGGCTACTGCAGCAGATTATCACTTTGAAGAAACTACTACCATTCAGAATTGCAGCTTCAATGAGATGAGTGGGCTGGATTGAGGAGGGATGTTGAATGTCTGCAGCCACTCACAGCAGACATTGGAGAATCAACGATGGCAGGCGACTTTCGGCCCACAAATAGGCACAGAAAACCCCACTGAAGCGGGGTTCCTGAACTTTCATCTCGATTGGGAGCATACTGCCTATTTTTTAAGGCGCTCTATCCCCGTGTAGGGCTCACCACGCGCCACCGGCGTATGTGGATACTCCTTTATCTGCGCTTCATGGCGCGCCTTCATATGATCGAACGCCGGCCAGGCCCAGAGAAATTGTGCCATAAGGGCATGTTCTTCCCTGGGGTCCTTGTCCAGATCAAAGAAGCCTTTACCTGCCAGACCAGGTGCTGCACCGGCAAAGTGCCGCTTGTACTGCTGCTTGACAATAGCGGACAGCTGAGGCCCCTGATAAATAAATACATGATCACGGCGACCATGACCATCACCATTTAGCAGCAATGCCGTCTGGTCGATCCCGTCAATAACGCGGTCCCTCGGGATGGCGTCCATCTTTCCACCCAGGCGGGCAAATGTGGTAAACAGGTCAGCCGCATGAACAATGTCATGCACAACCGCACCTTTCTCGACCACACCCGGCCAATAGGCAAAAGCAGGTACTCGAACACCGCCTTCAAGAAAATCGTTTTTACCACCACGAAAGATGCCAGGATTCTGGTAGGTATCAGGCCAAATCTCTGCCATCGGCCCATTATCAGCCATAAGCACTATCAGCGTGTTGTCGGCGATGCCAAGTTTTTCTACCAACTCCACGATCTCGCCTATCTGCTTGTCCAGGCGGTAAAAGCTCTCGGAACTGGCTGTGCCATTCGGCGTCTGTTTTGGTGAGTTCTTCTCAGAGAACATTTCCAACACATTGGGCCACCAGTCAAGCAGGAATGGCCTGTCATCCTTGGCATGCTTTTGGATGAACTGTTTCACACGTTCATAAGCCATGGTATTAAACTGGTGATACTCTTCGGCAATGGCGGGTGTGGAAATCTCTTTACCTTTCTGTCCCTCGAAGCCTTCTACAGCCCACACCCACTCCTTTGGCCGGAATTTCTGATCAAGGGCATAAGGACTCCATTCATCTTCTTCCCATCCAACGGTATAAAATCCCGCCTCTGCCTCGGGAGTAAACATCTGGCCGGCAAACTGGTTGTACAGGGTAAAGATGGCTTCATCGAAGCCCTGGTTATGCAGGTAGGATTCTTCTACATCACCAAAGTGTGACTTCTCGAAGAAGCCGGTGTTGTAGTCATCATCCAGCACTTCGGCAATGGTGACTTCAGAACCCGGCAGTCCCATTTCGTGGATCGGGAAAATCGGGAAAATCATGCCACTACGCACCGGCTGCCGACCTGTCATTGCTGCAACACGTGTAGGCGTACAGGAGGGTTCTGTATACATCCGGGTGAAGCTCATTCCTTGCGTCGCCAGTTTGTTGATGTTTGGCGACTTGTAACCGGTCACATTATTCAGCATCGGGTGACCGATCGCGCCGTACTTCATATCATCCCACATGATGTGAATGATGTTCGGGCGCTTGCCATGCTTCTTGTGCAGGGCATCAAGCTTACCCCCAATGTCCTTGTCTTCTGCCACCCACTTGTCGCCGTACTGTTCCTGGAGGAGCTGGAATTCAGAATCATGGATAATGTCTGCTGCATTAGCTAATGGCGCCAGTAG
>JAUXDV010000272.1 GCA_030620735.1 Gammaproteobacteria bacterium | reverse complement strand
GACTCTTCTGCGGTGATTGCGGTCAGTTGCATCAGAATCTTCTCCGTCAAGCAACAGATTCTCCTGGCCGCCTGTCATCACCAGGTAGACTTCCGAGAGGATCTCGGCATCCAGCAGGGCGCCATGTTTGTCACGACGGCTGTTATCAATGAAATAGCGATCACACAACGCATCGAGGCTGTTGCGTTTGCCGGGATGCTTTTTCCTCGCCATCACCAGGGTATCGACAACACTGGAAATATCTTCAATGAGCGGTTTCTGCAGCTGCAGGCGCTTCAACTCGTGATTCAAAAAACCCACGTCAAACGGAGCGTTGTGAATAACCAGTTCGGCGCCACGCAGATAGCTGATCAGATCCTCAACAATATCCGCAAACCGCGGTTTATCCTCGAGAAACTCATTGGTGATGCCATGCACGGAGATTGCGCCGGCATCTATGTGACGATCGGGTTTAAGATATTGGTGAAAATTGTTTCCCGTGAGGCGGCGATCAACCATCTCAACGCAGCCGATCTCGATAATGCGATGATCCTGCTGAGTTTCCAGACCGGTTGTCTCTGTATCAAGGATGATTTGACGCATCGCTCATTCGTCTCCTGTGACTACTCACTCTCCCACGGGAGAGGGTTAGGGTAAAAGGATTTCCTGCGTTTTTCGACCATAAGGTCACTTCTATAAAACACCAACATCTCTACAAATGAGTCAAATTTCAATATTAACTCTCGCAAAGACGCTAAGCTCGCCAAGAAACCCCTTTGCGATCTTGGCGTCTTTGCGAGAGAAAAGAATCTTTTTCATGCCTCGTCAGTCTGAGGCCTGATTTTGCTAGATGTTGGAGTAGACTAACTATTATTTATAGTTCATCAATTCCCTGGTTCGCCAATTCATCGGCGCGTTCATTTTCAGCATGGCCGGAGTGTCCCTTGACCCATTTCCATTCAACCTGATGTGATGCCGCCAGTTGGTCAAGCTGTTTCCACAGATCGACATTTTTTACCGGTGATTTATCGGCTTTTTTCCATCCTCTGCGTTTCCAGTTGTCAATCCACTGTGTTATTCCCTGTTTGACATACATGGAATCGGTCGTCACTGTCACTCTGCACTCCCGCTTCAAGGAGTCCAGCGCCCTGATTACAGCAGTCATCTCCATGCGATTGTTAGTAGTCTCTTTTTCACCGCCAAAGAGCTCTTTTTCATGGCCACCATAGCGCAGTATAGCTCCCCAGCCGCCTGGCCCCGGATTGCCGCGGCAGGCGCCGTCTGTAAATATTTCAACTGTCATCATGAATTCCGCGTGTCGTTGGAGCAGCAACTCCGTTTGTTGAAACCTTTCTGTACCACTGAAAGGATGGCCTGAACGGAGTCAGGGTTGCAACGCTTTTTACAGCCTGTATCGCATAGACTCCACCTGATGAAGGCCACAGTTTTTGACCTCCAGCCTCCATGAAGCTGACCCTGTCCAGCGCGGACTGTTTTTTCAATGGTGGACGGTAAGCAAAATATTTCTGCTTTTCGACCTCCATTCCGAGCAGCGATAACCACCCCTTGAGCTGGCGGCGTCCGACTTTGAGGTGGCCGCTCATCTCATGCAGAGAGTTGCGCTGTCCCAGCAGCCGCCATACGCCAAACAGACTGTACGGGTTAAACCCGAAAACGATGACGCGTCCCTCAGGAATCAATATGCGTTCAACCTCGCGAATCAATCTGCGGGGGTCCTCTGCTCTATCCATCGCATGAAACAGCACCACCAGATCGACACAGTCACTCTTTATAGGCAGCGCCGACATGCTGCTGAGGATATCGCACGGCAGCTGATCCGGCGCATCTGCATGGTTCATCCAGATGCGCTGACGAATATGTCCATGCCGGGTGCAGTCATCCCACACCGGCAGGCGCGCACCCAGCAGAACCATGCGGTAACCAAACAGGTGCGGCAACCACTGCCTCAGCAGTTCGGTTTCCAAATTGACGGTATAGTCGCCATAAAGCGTCTCAAACCACGCATCACTGGCCGATTTTTCTGCTGGATTGCGATTCATAAAAGATCAATGTCGTATAGCTGGTTTTTCTACGAAGGAAGGAGCATATATCTGTGAATTGTAACAGGCATTTTGTCAGCCCTTTACTCGAATTCCCATCCTATCTATTCAATCAGAGTTTCTCTGGATGGTGGCGTGATTTTCGCGTATAGTTTCCGCCATTCTGCTGGCAATCACAAATAAATCTTCGCAAGAATGAGATAGAACATATCCGCCCGACTGCCATCGCCATCCCTGCTCATAACGGACATTCATAACTGTGTTAAAACTGCGCCTTATTGTTCCCATCGCACTCCTCACCCTGTTGCTGTTAAATGCCTGCAGCCAGAGTAATCGTATGGGAGGCATGTTTGACGATATCAAGGGTCGCGGTGACCTGTGGGTAACGCTTGGCAAGGGCATGAAGATGAAGGTTCCGCGCAATGGCGAATACCATGTGCAGAAGCAGTTGGCGCACTTTAGAAGATACCCCGGCTATCTCACAAAAATGCAGCGCAATGCCCGTCCCTATCTCTATATGATCATGAGCAAGCTGAAGCAACGCGGCATGCCGCTGGAACTGGCTCTGATTCCCGCTATCGAGAGCACCTACCGCAATCAGGCCACCTCTCCGACAGGCGCCTCCGGATTATGGCAATTTATTAAGAGTACCGGCAGAGAATATGGACTGACCCGCAGCCACCTCGAGGACAAGCGGCGTGATCCGCTGCTTGCTACCGATGCGGGTCTCGATTACCTCGCCTATCTGGGCAGACTCTTCAAAGGAGACTGGGAACTGGCGATCGCCTCCTATAACGGCGGCCAGGGAACCATGATGCGCGCCAGAAAGGCTAACCGACGCAAAGGACTGCCGACGGACTTCTGGTCACTGAGCGTACGCAAAGAAACAACCCACTATGTTCCACGCCTGCTGGCACTTGCCAGGATGATTAAAAAGCCCAAAAAATATCACCTCAAACTTCAGCCGATTCCTGCAGTCAAGGTGCTTGCGACAACGACCGTCGGCAGGTCAGTCAACTTGCGAGAAGTCGCCCGTGC
>JAUXDV010000108.1 GCA_030620735.1 Gammaproteobacteria bacterium | reverse complement strand
CGGCCATGAGGTGCTTGAAACCCGCGCTGAAGATGATCTCTATATTGTTGTTGTACGCATTGGTGAAGGCTGATCATGCACGGCCATAGCCATGATTTCCGCACTGCAGAGACCAGGCGTGTCACGATTGTCGGTGCGATAGTCAACCTTTTTCTGGCTGCAATCAAGGTGGGCGCCGGCGTTATCGGCCAATCCCAGTCGCTGGTTGCGGATGGAATTCACTCGCTCTCTGATCTGGTTTCCGATGGACTTGTTCTGTTCGCCGCGACCCATGCGGCATCGGCACCTGACGAGCAGCACCCCTATGGACATGCCCGTTTTGAAACAGCGGCCACGCTCGGACTGGGCATCCTGTTGATTGCTGTTGCCGTTGGCATCGTGTGGGACTCAGTGGAGAGGCTGTTTTCACCGGAAGCGCTGCTGCACCCGGAGATGATAACGCTCTATATCGCTGCATTTTCTATACTCAGTAATGAGGCGCTCTACTGGTACACCGTCAAGGTCGCTGACAAGGTCAATTCACCGATGCTGCGGGCCAATGCCTGGCATCACCGTTCGGATGCGATCTCATCGATCGTGGTGCTGGTGGGCATCGCCGGAACCATGGCGGGCCTGCCCTACCTGGACGCCATAGCTGCGGTGCTGGTTGGACTCATGGTGGCGCGCATCGGCTGGGAGCTGGGATTCGGCGCCCTTGAAGAATTGGTCGATGCCGGACTGGAGCAGCAGAAGGTGGAGCAGCTGCGCGAGGCGATTCTGGCGATTGATGACGTGCGCAATGTACATATGCTGCGCACACGCAGACATGGTCACCTGGCTGCGGCAGACGTGCACGTGCAGGTCGACCCCTGGTTGAGCGTCAGCGAGGGACACATGATCTCCGTTGCTGTTGAGCAGGCTGCGCGCAACGCTCTCGAGGAACTGGTTGACGTCACCGTGCATATCGATCCGGAAGATGATGAAGAGTCGCCGCCCAGCAGCATTGGTTTGCCGACACGCAGCGAGGCGCTGGATATCCTCGAACGGGCATGGGTGACAACCGGCTGCGACGGGCGCTGGCAGCAGGTGCAGCTGCATTATCTGCAGGGACAGATTCATGTGCATGTCTATCTCGCGCTCTCCTGTCTCGACGAGATGGGTGATGCGGAAACTATTGCCCGTCACTTCTCAACACCGCTGGAAGCGTTGCCGGAGTTTGGCAAGGTCACCATCTATTACTCTCATGACAAATAAATTCAACAACACCTTATACCCTCTATCTCTCGCCCTCCCCGAAATACCACCTCTGTTTTCTTAAATTGAAGGTAGCATCACCTTACTTTTTGTTGCACAATCATTGTTTCTGCGCTCATTTTTTGGGCTGCCACCGAATTGATAACCTTTGGAGTATTAACCAGCATGTCTGTAAAAGATGTAATGAAGATGATCAAAGACGAAGAGGTCAAATTCGTCGATTTCCGTTTTACCGATACCAATGGCAAGGAGCAGCATGTCTCTGTTCCCAAGGGTGAATTCGGCGAAGATATTTTCGAAGAGGGAAAAATGTTTGACGGCTCCTCGATCGCCGGGTGGAAGGGTATCAACGAATCAGACATGATCCTGATGCCGGATGCTTCAACAGCAGTCATGGACCCCTTCACCGATGAAGCAACCATGAATATCAGTTGCGACATTCTCGAGCCGGACACCATGGAAGGCTATGAGCGTGATCCCCGCTCTGTCGCCAAGCGTGCGGAAGCCTACCTGAAATCAACCGGCATCGCGGATACGGCCTATTTTGGACCCGAGCCGGAGTTCTTTATCCTTGACGACGTCCGCTGGGGCGCAGATATGAGCGGCGCTTTCTACAAGATTGGCTCCGATGAGGCGCACTGGAGTTCGGAGCGGGTTTTTGACGACGGCAATATTGGTCATCGTCCAACGGTAAAAGGGGGCTATTTCCCGGTTCCCCCGGTTGATTCCCTGCACGATATTCGCGCAGCCATGTGCCTGGTGCTCGAAGAGATGGGTGTTCCTGTCGAAGTGCATCACCACGAAGTTGCAACGGCGGGGCAGTGTGAGATTGGTACGCGATTCAGCACCCTGGTGCAGCGCGCCGACTGGAACCAGGTCATGAAATACGTGATCATGAATGTTGCTCATGCCTATGGCAAGACGGCGACCTTCATGCCCAAGCCGCTGGTCGGCGACAACGGTTCCGGCATGCATGTGCATATGTCGCTGGCAAAAGACGGCGACAACATCTTTGCCGGTGATCAGTATGGCGGTCTTTCGGAAACAGCCCTCTATTACATCGGTGGTGTCATCAAGCACGCGCGTGCGCTGAACGCCTTCACCAACTCCTCGACCAACTCCTACAAGCGCCTGGTACCGGGTTTTGAAGCGCCGGTAATGCTGGCCTATTCGGCGCGCAACCGCTCTGCCTCGATTCGCATTCCATGGGTCTCAAGCCCGAAAGGACGCCGTATCGAAGTGCGTTTCCCCGATCCGACTGCCAATCCTTATCTGTGCTTCTCTGCATTGATGATGGCGGGTCTCGACGGCATCCACAACAAGATTCACCCCGGCGATGCTGCCGACAAGGACCTCTACGACCTGCCAAGGGAGGAGGCGCTGGCAATACCAACCGTCTGCTCCAGCCTGGACCAGGCGCTCGAGTCGCTGGATGCGGATCGTGAATTTCTCAACGCCGGCGGCGTCTTCACCAATGACCTGATCGACGGTTTCATCGACCTGAAGATGGAAGAGGTGACACGCCTGCGCATGACGACCCACCCGGTCGAGTTTGATATGTATTACTCCCTGTAAGAGCCTGTCATTCTGTTGTATCGAAAAACCCGCACCTGTTGGAGCGGGTTTTTTTGTCAATGATGATTCCCATGCAGGCTCTTGTGGGACATCATATAATTGACTGATTAAATAGCATAAAAATTCCGTTATTGACCCAGATGTCACAACAGGCGCAATATTTTCAACAGCAGCTGATCGATAACCTGCACACTTCCGTGCTGTTGTTCGATGAAGAGCTTAACCTGGTATACGCCAATCCGGCGGCAGAGGTTTTGCTTGCCATGAGTCTCAGGCATCTGCTTGGAAAGCAGGTATTTGAACTGGTTCAATGTGAACAGGACGATTCCCGCAATAAGTTGAGAGAGGTTATCGCGAGCCACAACTCCTATACGGAGAGAGAGATCACGATTCGTACGCCGCACCATCTGCTGACGGTCGATTGTACTGTGATGACAATTTCCGAATCGGGACAGCATACATTGATGATGGAGCTGCAGCAGGTTGACCGGCAGCTGCGTATCTCTCATGAGGAGCAGTTGATCAGTCAGCAGCAGGCATCACAGGAGCTGCTGCGGGGATTGGCGCACGAAATTAAAAATCCGCTGGGCGGTTTGCGTGGAGCAGCGCAGTTGCTGGAGATGGAACTCGGGGATGCGGAGTTGAAAGAGTATACCGGGGTGATCATCAATGAGGCCGACCGCCTGCGCAACCTGGTGGACCGGATGCTGGGTCCCAGCAAGCTGCCGAAACTTGCCGAACTGAACATTCATGAAGTGCTGGAGCGCGTGCGCCAGCTGGTGAGGGCGGAGTGTGGTGATCAGCTCAGCATCGTGCGGGATTATGATCCCAGCATCCCGTTGCTGAAAGGCGACAGCGACCAGCTGATTCAGGCGCTGCTGAATATTGTCCGCAATGGTGCTCGCGCACTCAATAACCGGGGAGAGATGACGCTGCGCACCCGGATTTTGCGCCAGTTTACTTTGGGCAATCAGCGCCATCGGCTGGTGGCGAGGATCGAGATATCCGATAATGGCCCCGGCATTCCGAATGCGATTCGTGAAACCCTGTTTCTGCCGATGATATCGGCTAGTGATGGCGGTATGGGTCTGGGGCTCTCGATTGCGCAGTCACTGATCGCCCGTCTTCACGGCCTGATCGAGTGTGACAGCAAGCCCGGAAAGACAACATTCACTATCTACCTGCCTATGGACAATGAGAGTGACTAATTCAAGCGACTGTAATGTATGGATTGTTGATGACGACTCTTCGATTCGCTGGGTGTTGGAGAAGGCGCTTGCCAAAGCCTCTATAGCAACCAGCAGTTTCGAGAATGCCGAAGACGCCCTGCTGCAACTGAAGAACAGTCAGCCGGATGTGATCATCTCCGACATACGCATGCCCGGCATGGGGGGGCTTGAACTACTGGATAGGTTGCGCGAAGAGACTCCCGAACTGCCGGTGATTGTTATTACGGCGCATTCGGATCTGGATAGCGCCGTTGCCGCCTATCATGGCGGGGCTTTCGAGTATCTGCCCAAACCCTTCGATATTGAAGAGGTCGTCGATAAAGTCCAGAGGGCCTGTCAGCATGCTGACAGCGACTCTGCTGCTGATGCACCGCTGAGTGAGATGCCGGAGATCATCGGTGAGGCGCCGGCTATGCAGGAGGTGTTTCGTGCAATTGGCAAACTGGCGCGATCAAATATCAGCGTACTGGTTACCGGCGAGACCGGGACAGGAAAAGAGCTGGTGGCGAAAGCACTGCATCGTCACAGTCCACGCGCAGCCAACCCCTTCATCGCCATCAATACGGCTGCAATTCCGCGTGACCTGCTCGAGTCAGAACTGTTCGGGCATGAACGCGGCGCCTTTACCGGCGCTACGGAACGCCGCCCCGGACGCTTCGAGCAGGCTGATAGCGGCACCCTGTTTCTGGATGAAATCGGGGATATGCCTGCCGACCTGCAAACGCGTCTGCTGCGCGTACTGGCTGACGGTGAATTCTACCGCGTGGGTGGACGCAAGCCGGTCAAGGTTGATGTGCGTGTGATTGCAGCGACACATCAGGATCTTGAGCAGCTGGTGGAAGAGAAGCTGTTTCGTGAAGATCTGATGCATCGGCTCAATGTGATTCGCATCCACATTCCGGCCCTGCGTGAACGCCGGGAAGATATTCCGTTGCTGATGAACAAGTTTCTTATCTCGGCAGCTGAAGAGTTGAACGAAGAGCCTAAAGAGCTTCTGCCGGAGACAGCGCTGCAGCTGAGACACTTTGACTGGCCGGGAAACGTGCGTCAACTGGAGAACACGGCGCGATTACTGACCGTGATGGCTGCTGGCAAGTCGATCCATCTGCAGGATCTTCCTGCTGAAATACGGGAGATTGATGACTCTCAAATGCGTGGAGAGTGGCAGGCGGCATTGAAGTTATGGGCAACGCAAATGTTACTTCAGAGTGAGAAGCCGCTGCTGGATAGTGCGGTGCCTGAATTTGAGCGTATCATGATCGAGGCGGCGCTCGAATCCTCGGGTGGAAAAAAGAATGAAGCCGCCCAGCGTCTCGGCTGGGGAAGAAACACCCTGACCCGGAAAATGCAGACGTTGGGAATGGAAGAGGAGTAATGATGACTGAAGAACGCAAGATGATTCTGCTGGGCGCGAATGCCGGCAAAGAGCAAGTCTCTATTGATGCCGGAATGGCAAACCGCCATGGCCTGATCACCGGCGCTACGGGCACAGGCAAGACTGTCAGCCTGCAGGTGCTGGCAGAGTCCTTCTCACGTCTCGGGGTTCCGGTCTTTACTTCGGATGTGAAGGGGGATCTTTCAGGTCTTGCCAAACCAGGCAAGGCGCATGAAAAAGTAACCGAGAGACTCGAGTATATAGGAATCAAGGATCACCCGTTTGAGGGCTGCCCGGTTCTATTCTGGGATGTCTATGGCGAAAAGGGCCATCCTGTCCGCACCACTGTTTCGGAGATGGGGCCCGTTTTACTGGCCAATCTTCTGGAGTTGAATGAGACCCAGTCTGGCATCCTGTTTGTAGCATTCAGCATTGCTGATGACGAGGGACTGTTGCTGCTGGATATGAAGGATTTGCGCGCCATGCTCAACTGGATGGCTGATCATCGCAAACAGCTGAGCAGGGAATATGGCAATATCGCATCCCAGAGCGTCTCGGCGATTCAGCGCAAATTAATGGTGCTGGAAGACTCCGGTGGAGAGGAGTTTTTTGGCGAGCCTGCACTTAATATCCAGGATCTGATGCAGGTCGATTTTTCCGGCCGGGGCGTGATCAGCCTGCTGGATGCAACCACGCTCTATCAAAACCCCCGTATCTACGCCACTTTTCTGCTGTGGCTGTTGTCCGAGTTGATGGCTGAGTTGCCTGAACGCGGTGATGCGGCGCTGCCAAAACTGGTGTTTTTCTTTGATGAGGCGCACCTGCTGTTTAACTCGGCACCAAAAGCGCTGCTTGAGCGCATCACCCAGGTGGTGCGTTTGATTCGATCCAAAGGGGTCGGGGTTTTCTTTGTCAGCCAATATCCGAATGATATTCCTGACGAGGTGCTTGGGCAGTTGGGTTCACGCATTCAGCATGCATTGCGCGCTTATACTCCCAAAGATAAAAGAGCAGTCAGGGTGGCCGCCGATACTTTTCGTCAAAATCCGGAGATCGACACCGCAGAGATGATTACCCAGCTCGGTGTCGGTGAGGCGCTGGTTTCCACCCTGGATGAGAAGGGGCGTCCGACAATGGTCGACTGGTGCCTGATGGCGCCGCCCCGCTCGCGCATCGGGCCTGCAACGGAGTCAGAACGTGCGGAAACCTTTAACCG
>JAUXDV010000269.1 GCA_030620735.1 Gammaproteobacteria bacterium | reverse complement strand
GACCTGGATGCATGGAAGGCGCTGCTGGTGCTGCGTGTCAATGCCGGCGACAGGGAGGGGGCTGTGCAAGCGATGGATTCCTTGATGAAGGCGGCTGAAACAGAGCAGCGTGACGGATTTATCCAGGTTGCGGCTGTTGTTGCAGAGGGTGATAACAATGAGCTTGGCCTGGAGCTGGTGAAAAGCCTGGCTGCACGCCATGATCGTGATCCAAGGGCGCACTATGCCCTGGCAATCGCCTACTTCGCACGAAAAGATCAGGCGGCCGCAGAGGCGTCATTGAGAGATGCGTTAACGCTGAAAAAGGATGACCCTAAAATATGGGCGCTGCTGGCGCGAATTCTTGATGTGCAGAAGCGTACGGACGAGAGTGAAAAGTTGTTGCGGCAGGGAGTGCAGCAACTCCCCGATAATGATCTGCTGCGTCTCTCTTATGCCGAGCATCTTGTCATCCATGAAAAATATGAGCTGGCCTACAATGAGTTCAAGCTGCTGCATAAGGCTTTGCCCGAAAATGATGAAATCACCCAGGCGCTTGGCAGTCTTGCAATCGAACTGCATCACTGGAACGATGCACGGGAGATATGGAGTGAGATGATGAGCGGGCACGGTAGAAAAGACCGCGCACTCTATTTTCTCGGTCAGATTGAAGAGGGCAGCGGCAATGCGGAGAAGGCGCTTGAGTATTACAATAAGGTTGGCGGAGTGCTGCGCACCGATGCAAAAATCAGAAGCGCGCAGCTGCTGGCAAAGCAGGGCGAGCTGCCGAAGGCGCTGAAGATGATTACCACAGCGCGCCTCTCCGCCATGGAGGATGCCGTGCGTCTCTACCTGGTAGAGAGTGATCTGTTGTCAGATGCTAACAAGGGCATGCAGGCGATGGGGCTGCTTGATAAAGCGCTTGCCGAGCATCCGCAGCAGGTGGATCTGCTCTATGCGCGCGGAATGCTGGGTGACGATATGGGATCCCTGCAGATCCTGGAGCGGGATATGCGGACGATTATCAAAATTGACCCGGAAAATGCCCAGGCGCTCAACGCCCTTGGTTATACTCTCACCGTCTATGCCGATCGCCTGCATGAGGCGCGTGAATTGATCAATAAAGCCTATGCGCTGATGCCGGAGAGCGCTGCGATACTGGACAGCATGGGATGGGTTGAATTCCGCCTGGGAAACTTCGACGAGGCGGAAAAATATTTGCGCATGGCGGCTGAGAGGGATAAAGACAGTGAGATCATGGCGCATCTTGGCGAGGTGTTGTGGGTCTTGGGAAATCGTGAAGAGGCGAATCAAATCTGGCAGGATGCGCTGCTCAAGGAACCGGAGAGTAAGCACCTGCTTGAGACCATGAAGCGCCTGCAGCAGCAAGATGAACAGTAACGGTTCAATAATTCCGTGCAGGGTAGTGAAAAGATGAACCACGAAAGGCACGAAAAGCACGAAAAAATAGGGCATTCTTCAAAATCATCAAAAGTACTTAACAGTTTTGCCTGTCATTCCGAGGGAAGTGAGGTACGAACGACGAGGAATCTTGTGGTAGAGAGCATCAAGATCTCTCCTACGTCGAGATGACAAATTGTAAACTGGAAATGAAGAATTCCAAAAACAGATCTGAAAATTTCGTGTGGTTCGTGCCTTTCGTGGTTGAAATGTTTCCAAGAATCATGGTGGATGTGCTCTCGTTTATCCTCCCCACTGTCTATTTGAAATGTGGCCGGGTTAATCGATGAGTGTCAGTAGAGACTGGCCTGCACCGGCAAAGCTCAACCTGATGCTGCATATCACGGGTCGCAGGGAGGATGGTTATCATCTGCTGCAGACGGTTTTCCAGATAGTCGATTACTCTGACGAGCTCTCATTTGAAGTCACGCAGAGTGGTGATCTGCATCAAGTGACGCCAATCGCAGGTGTTGATGCCGGGGACGACCTGATTATTCGCGCCGCCCGATTGCTGCAGCAGCGCAGTGGCTGCAGTCAGGGTGCGGCAATCTCGATAGAGAAGCGTCTCCCCATGGGAGGAGGGCTTGGTGGAGGAAGCTCGGATGCCGCCACCACCCTGGTTGCGCTGAATCACCTGTGGGGAGTTGGCATGGAGCTGGGCGACCTTGCTGCACTTGGAGCAGAGCTGGGAGCCGATGTCCCTGTGTTTGTGCATGGAAACACCGCCTGGGCCGAGGGTATTGGCGATATTTTGCAGCCAATCGAGCTGCAGCAGCCGTGGTATCTGGTTGTAAAACCCTCGCTGGAGATCGCTACTGCACAATTATTTTCAGATCAGGAATTGAAAAGAGATTGCTCAGCTATTACAATAGCCGACTTTATTACCGGTGACAGACTCAATGTCTTCACCGCCGTGGTCAAAAAGCGCTATCCGGCAGTTGCAGAAATGATGAATCTGCTGGATGAATTTGGAGATGTCAGACTGACGGGAACGGGCGCATGTCTGTTTCTCAGCTTCGAGACAAATCAGCAGGCCACTGAGGCTGCACGACAGATCCCGCAGCAGTGGGACTATTTTGTTGCGCAGGGTTTAAACAGGTCGCCCCTCTACCGGCGGCTTGACAATGAATAAGGCGTAGAAAATTTCCATACCATAACTGGGGCGTCGGCAAGCGGTTAAGCCACTAGACTTTGACTCTAGCATCGTAGGTTCGATTCCTACCGCCCCAGCCATATTTACATTATTTTCAGCACAATAACACCATGAGGGTACTACCGTGGCGGCGAGCGGTATGATGGTATTCTCCGGAAATGCGAATCCGGAGTTGAGCAGCAAGATTGCGGAACGACTCGCTCTGCCACTTGGCAAGGCGAAAGTCGGGCAGTTCAGCGATGGTGAAATCCTCGTAGAGATACAGGAGAATATTCGCGGACGCGATGTTTTTATCGTGCAGTCGACATCAGCGCCGACCAACGACAATCTTATGGAGTTGCTGGTCATGATCGATGCAGTGCGCCTTGCCTCGGCGTCGCGTATTACTGCGGTCATTCCCTATTTTGGCTACGCACGGCAGGATCGCCGTTCGCGTTCATCACGCGTCCCCATTACAGCAAGGCTGGTTGCCAAGATGATTAGCACTGCCGGAGCAGACCGGGTGCTGACCATGGACCTGCA
>JAUXDV010000031.1 GCA_030620735.1 Gammaproteobacteria bacterium | reverse complement strand
GTAAGGGATGAGGACTGAGTAGTGAGTAGTGAGTAGTGAGTAGTGAGTAGTGAGGAAGAGTCTGTCACAATGATTTATCTATTTTCGTGCTTTTCGTGATTTTCGTGGTAAAAATTTTGTTTTTCTCATTATTTGACCTGTGATTTCCAATCCATTAAGGTCACTATGCTTCAGAGTGCCTGGCGGGAGTTACTCCTGCCTGGATAATCGGGAAGTCGGTGCAATTCCGACACTGCCCCCGCAACGGTAATCAGTGAACAATTCACTGTAAGTCCGGGGACCGGCTCTGCATGCAGGTAGTCAACTCTGTTGACTGAATTTCCCGAGTGCGGCGGGCACTCCCAAAAGGTACAACCATCATGAAGTCAACCATCCCACTGTTGCTGCTGGCAACATCAGGCGCAGCCATGTCGGCCGAAGACGAGACAGTCATCGTCATCACCGCGACAGGCAACGAAACTCCTCTAATAGAGACCGCGCCGTCAACCACAGTCATCACGCGCAGCGATATTGAACGCCATCAATACCAGACGGTTGCCGAGGCGCTGCGTCAGGTTCCCGGAGTCCATGTTGCCCGTAACGGCGGCATCGGACAGCCGACATCACTGTTTATTCGTGGCACAAACTCGAACCATGTACTGGTGATGATCGATGGCGTCAAGATCAATGACACCACCTCACCGAACGGCGCTTTTGATTTCGCCAGCCTCATGACAGATGCTATTGAACGCATCGAGGTTGTGCGGGGCCCCCAGAGCACCCTCTACGGCTCCGATGCCATCGGCGGCGTCATCAACATCATCACCAGAAAAGGGAGTACTGCAGGCGGCCCTGTGAGCGGCTCGATCGAGCTACAGGGCGGCAGTCACAACACTTTCAAGGAGGCTATGACACTCTACGGCGGCAATCAGAAAGCAACATATATGCTGTCGCTGGCCAATATCGACACCGATGGTGAAACTGTCAGCGCTCCGGATTATCAGTTCTCTCCGGTCGATGACGACGGCTATCGCAATACCACGCTGACTGCCAGCACCGAATTCCATCCCATTGAAAATTTGAAATTTGAGTTGAGCGGACAGTTCATCGATTCGAATACCGAATTCGACGCCAGTGCGGATGAATCACCTATTCCGGAAACGGATCTGGAAAGCTGGTTTATCCATACCGCCGCCGAAGCGCGCCTGCTCGATGGAAAGTGGAACAGCCGTCTGCTGTTCAACCGCAGCAGCAATGTCAGAGACACTGTCTATGATTTCCTCGGACTCCCCTCCTCCACCTATTTCGACAGCAAGCGCAATGAGGCGGAGTGGCGCAACGACTTCTACTTCCTGGACAACCATACGCTGACCGCCGGATTCAAATGGGAGCAGGAGAAAGCCATCACCTCCTCGGACTTTTCCGCCAGCGATCACCAGGCAACCACAAGGTCATTCTATCTGCAGGATCAGTTCAGTTTTTTTGACAACCTGTTTGGAACCATCGGCGTACGCCACGACGACCATACCGGATTTGGTGGCGAGACCACCTGGCGCATCGCTCCTGTCTTCCTGATCGAAGAGAGTAAAACCAGGATCAAGGCCAGCTATGGCACGGCTTTCAATGCCCCCTCCCTGTTTCAATTGTATGATGAATTTTCAGGGAATCCGCATCTTGACGCCGAAAAAAGCCGCGGCGCTGAGATTGGTTTTGACCAGCAGATACTTGACAACAGGCTCTCACTGGGCGCCACGCTCTTTTACAACAAGATGGACAACCTGATCGACTTCAACAACACCACTTTCAAATACTTCAATGTCTCGGATGTGACGACAAAAGGCGTCGAGAGCTTTGTCAGCTACCGCTTCAACGATGCATTCAACGCGCGCGTGGATTACACCTGGACGGACACCGAAGAGAACGATGGAGAACCACTGCTGCGTCGGCCGGAAAACGAGGCGAGCCTGACGCTCAACTACGATCCGTCAGAGAAGATCTCTCTTTCCGGAGTCATGCACTATGTGGGCAGCCGGGAAGATACCATTCGCGGTTCATTCCCCGTCACCCGCACCACGCTCGGCAGTTATACGACCATTGACCTTGCCGCCAGCTATCAATTCAATGATCGCTGGCAGATCAATGGAAAAATCATCAACTTGACCGACAAGCAGTATCAACCGGTTCACGGTTATGCAGGCGCAGGATTCGGTGTTTTTATTGGCATCAAGGTGAAAATATGACCAAAAAGTCACGCATCTATACGCGCACCGGTGACCATGGAAGCAGCGGACTCGCCAATGGTGAGCGCCGCTCAAAAACAGACCAGCGTTTTGTGGCCATCGGCGCCCTGGACGAATTCAATGCGGTGCTGGGGATTGTCTGCTCGCAATTGACGGATCCGTTGTTAAAGCAACAGATCGAGATTCTGCAGAAACAGGTTTTTATCGCTGGCGCCGAGTTGGCGCTGGCAAAAGAGACCCGCATCACGGATGAGCATCTGCTGGTGGTAGAAAAGATGATCGACCACCATGATGCGGCATTACCGCGCATGACGCATTTCATCCTTCCCGGAGGCTGTGCTGCCGGCGCCACGCTGCACCATGCCCGCAGCCTGTGCCGCCGTGCAGAGTGCGAGGCGCTTCACCTCAAGCAGCAAGAAGAGGTAAACTCTCACCTAATGCGTTATCTTAATCGTCTCTCCGATCTGTTGTTTGTGCTGGCACGACATGTCAACCAGCAACTGGGAGAGCCTGAAACCAAATGGATTCCATGAAACTGCTGCTTGCCAATCCCCGTGGGTTCTGCGCCGGGGTGGATCGCGCCATCGAAATCGTTGAAACAGCGCTTGATCTGATCGGCCCTCCCATCTATGTGCGTCATGAAGTGGTGCATAATCGCTTTGTCGTCGAAAGCCTGCGTGAACGGGGCGCCATTTTTGTCGATAGCCTCGATGACATTCCCGATGGACAGACGGTGATCTTCTCCGCCCACGGCGTCTCCCAGGACGTCAAGGATGAAGCGAAAGCCCGTGAGTTACAGATTTTCGACGCCACCTGCCCGCTGGTCACCAAAGTTCACATGGAAGTGGTGCGTCACTGCAGAAATGGCGACTCGGTGGTGCTGATCGGACACAAGGGGCACCCCGAAGTCGAGGGCACCATGGGACAGTATCGCTGCAAACATATGGAGGGCGAGATGCTGCTCATCGAAACCCCTGGCGATGTCGCCAACCTGACGATTAAAAACCCGCAGAAAATCGCTTACGTCACCCAAACAACCCTCTCGATCGATGATACTGTAGAGGTTGTCGCTGCATTGCGAAAGCGCTTTCCCAAGATTAGCGGACAAAAGAAAGATGATATTTGCTATGCCACGCAAAACCGCCAGGATGCCGTCAAGGAGCTTGCCAAGGAATGCGACCTGATCCTGGTGGTAGGCTCTCCCAACAGCTCCAACTCAAACAGGCTGCGTGAACTGGCCGAGAAACAGGGAAGAACCTCCTATCTGATCGACGGCCCCGATGACATCGATCCCGAATGGTTGCATGGAGTCGACGTCATCGGCGTCACTGCAGGAGCCTCGGCGCCGGAAGTCGTGGTCTCCGATGTCATCAAGCGCCTGCAATCACTCGGAGCAAAAGCGGCGGAAGATAACATGGGAAACAGGGAAGATATCGTGTTTGTACTGCCAAAAAACCTGCGCCTCATGGCAGAGCAGCAAGCTTCAAAAGAGAGGGGGTAACGCAGATGCACACCATCGTGATAGGCGCCGGCATCAGCGGCATGATGAGCGCGCGCGAACTGCTGCTCTCCGGCGCGCAAGTGACACTGATTGAACGCCAGCAACCCGGCCGGGAATCTTCATGGGCCGGCGGCGGCATCGTCTCCCCTCTCTATCCATGGCGCTATTGTGATGCTGTCAATCTGCTGGCGAGTAACAGTCAGAAAACCTACCCTGCTTTGGCGGCGCAACTCGCAGAGAATACAGGCATCGACCCTGAATATCTCAACAGCGGGCTGCTGATTCTTGCACCGGATGAAACCCGGGCGGCAGTGCGTTGGGCGCAGCAGTGGCAGGTCGATCTGCAACAACTCGACAGGCGGCAGATGCATGATATCGAAACAAGCCTGAAGAGTCCGGTTGATGAGGGGCTGTGGCTGCCGCAGGTCGCACAGGTCAGAAACCCGCGTTTCATGAAAGCACTGCACAAGGAGCTTGAAAACCTCGGCGCAAATTTCATTCTTGAGAGTCCGGTCACAGGCTTTGAACATACGGGTGCAAATATCACTGCGGTAAAGACAGCTAAGCAGCGGTTTATCGCAGAAAACATCATTCTCTGCAGCGGCGCCTGGGCGGGTGAAATGCTGCGCGAGACCATGCCGCAGCCGAAGATTGAGCCTGTACGCGGGCAAATGCTGCTGTTCAAGACAAACCCCGGCGCTGTCAAACGCATCACCCTGTGGGATAGCCACTACACGGTACCGCGCAAGGATGGCCGGGTGCTGTTTGGCAGCACCATCGAACATACCGGATTCGTCAAGGAGACGACCAGCGAGGCCACCGAACTGCTGCACCAATGCGCCATCGACCTCTACCCGCAGTTGGCCGATTATCCGATAGAACACCACTGGGCGGGACTGCGTCCGGGCTCACCGGGCGGCGTACCCTACATCGGCAGACACCCCGAATATGAGAATCTCTTCATCAACGCCGGACACTACCGCAACGGCGTGGTGCTGGCGCCTGCATCGGCAAAACTGGTCGCAGACCTGGTGCTCGCAAGAGAAACAGAGGTAGACCCCGCACCCTACGCCTTCGATGCTGTGCGCGATTGAGGAGCCGTTCGCAAAGAAATTTTTCAGCAGTACCCTGCCTATAGTATAAACTTGATATATATCAAAAAGAGTGGGAAGCTGGAGGTAAGTTCTCAATAAGACCGTGTGAATGCCGTCATCTGTTTTAACAAAATATATTCAATGCACGGAGTTATTGAGATGTTACAGCCGGAGTTGCATCAGAAAGATTGCAAACCCTCTCTCCCCATTCAATAAAAACGCCAAGTGATCAAAAGGAGACTCCATGCTGAAACCCGGCGATATTGCTCCAGGCTTTGAGATCCCAAATGCTGAACTCGAGATGATTCAGCTCGAAGACCTCAAAAACAAGCATAACCTGGTGCTCTATTTTTACCCCAAAGACGATACTCCCGGATGCACCCTGGAGGCGCTGGAGTTTTCAGATATGAGTGCACAGTTTGAAAAGCTGGACACACTTATCTTCGGTGTCAGCAGAGACAGCTGCTACACACATGGCAACTTTCGCGACAAACACGGACTCACTATCCACCTGCTGGCTGACATCGATGGAGTGCTGTGCAAAGCCTATGATGTGTGGCGTGAAAAAGAGGCGCATGGCGAAAAGAAGATGGGAATTCTGCGCTCAACCTTCATCATCGACAAGCAGGGAATTATTCAACATACCTTCTACGACATCAAACCCAAAGGGCATGCAAAGCAGGTGCTGGAACTGGTGAAAGGGATGGTCTAGAATCCTTGATCCACTAAAATGTTTGCAAATGAGTCAAGTTTTAAAAGAATCTCTCGCTAAGAACGCAAAGGACGCAAAGGTTTTACTTGGCGGTCTTGGCGTCTTTGCGAGAGAAAATGTTTTTTTCATGCCTTGTCAGTCTGAGACCTGATTTCGATAACTCATGACTCAACTGCTGCAATTTTACAACTCCCACATGCTGTCACTCTGCACAGCAGTCGAAAATAGACTCTCACAGTCTGCAGCTGAATCAACGCCAGGGGCAGCAAAAGCATGAAAAAGGCCGGAGAAAGCAGCTCCACGAGACCATTCTTCACCAGGCCAAACACGATAAAGAACATACCGAAAACCACGAAGGCCACTCCCGGACATATCAGCGAGAAGCTTCCCGCATCCGCTTTCGCTCCCTGGCTGTAGTCGCGGAAATAGCCGACCTTCTTCATTACCTTGTAGCCGATCAAGCCTACAACGATCTGCAACGACAGGATAATGGAGGTGATGACGAACAAACCCGGTTTGGAGAGAGTCTCCTCGAAGCCATGGTGCAGCCCCATCGTCAGGCGGATCATGGTGATTCCACCTAAAGTCAGTATGGGGATCATGATCCACAGGCTGACAGCAGATTTTTCAGCAATGCCATGCTTCAGGATTGACTGAAACCCCAGCACAAGTTTGACGATCGTCAGCAAGAATGCCAGCGAGAGGAAAAACAGCGACAGGAACATGCCGATCGCATTGATCTCTTTATAGTGACTCATGGCGCCAGGCGCAGCCATGCCCACAGCGATCATGACGAGCGCGAAGATCGCCAGCATCTGACTCAAATTATTGTTGGAGACGAAGTCGAAGTCACCATTCGTCAGCAATCGCGTAAAGTATTCACCCAGAGTTTTTAGCGCATGGAATCCAATCAGGCTAAAAGCCAGCAGCGCAAGCGGGAACAGATACTCCACAAAATCCCACAAACCCGGCACAAAAACAGCACCAAGTATAAAACTGACGTTGACACTCATTGCCAGCGTCAACGGAATCACCATCAGAGACACTTCCATATTGGAGCGTTTCAATGCGGTGAACGCCTCCGTCTTGCGAAAACGGCGATATTCACTGATATTCCAGAACAATAGCCGAAAATGCAGCAGTGACAGCAGCGCCACCGCAACAAGCGCAGCCGACAGCGCTATAACCGTACCTATATCACCGCCGGTGAGCAACGGATAGAGGTGTTCAAAGGTCACCATCGGCGTGTCCGCATGGGGAATCATAAACTGCGGATACATGAAAAAAGAGACCGCCAGCCCCCCTGCGCCCAAGGCGGCGAGAAAATAGAGCGGCGAATATTTTGAACCAAGTTGCTTAATTAACATACTTATATACCCACATAAATTACTTATATGTGTGTATATTAGTGTTTTCTTATATTTAAGTAAACAGGATAATTATCAATCAGATGGGAGCCGAGAGGGACAAAATCGAGGTGGGACCCCGTCTATCCAGCCCTGCTGTCAGGGAAAAGATGGAGAGGCTATTGCGGAATCAATCCATCATGCTGTGACTCTTCATCAGGCAATACGCGCTGTTGGAGCAGGCGCCACTTTCCATCCTCCTCCATCTCCAGCAGCACCTCGATACCATGCGCATTGACTGCGCCGTCCGCTGCTTCAATGCTCTCCCAGGTTTTGAACATGACGCGTTCAGTTGTGCTCGCAAGCATCTTAAGACCATCATAATGGACAGAAAGCACTTCATGGGCGGCAAACTCATGCTCGCATTGCGCCGCCCACTCGTCATACCCGATGTACTCAAACCCCGGCACGCCGGTGAGGCTCACCTTTTTGGAGATCAGGTCCATATGCTTGTTGAAATCGTTGGCCGTTGCTGTCTCTGCAGATGCGGTCAACCAGCGCAAGGCGATACCCTGTGACATATCACTACCTGTAAATGATGATTGTATTTCAAAAAAGGGTGGTTATTCATCCACCTGTTTGCGACATAATCCTGACAATCTGCCCCGGTTCATCCTTGAATTCATGACGCATGGGTTTGAGCGCCAGCGCCGCCACGATCGCCTTCCTGATTTGTTCGTCAGTCGAGCCATCCCTGAGCAGCGGGCGCAATTCCACCTTGTCATTCTGCCCGAGGCAGAGATAGAGAGTGCCGTTGACCGAAACCCGTACGCGATTGCAGGTTTCGCAAAAATGCTGCGAGATAGGGGTAATGAAACCAATGCGCAGTTCAGTGCCTTCAACCTGGAAATAACGCGCCGGACCACCTCCGGGCATCATGCCGGGAATCAGGCTGAAACGTTTTTTCAGACGCTTCTTGAGTTGTTGCAGATCATAGTAGTAGTCGGTTGCATCCTTTCCTGTCGATCCCATCGGCATGGTTTCAATAAAACGCAGCGTAAAATCATTCTCCAGGCAGTAATCCACAATTGATTCGAACTCATCGTCATTGAGTCCTTTCATTGCCACGACATTGATTTTCACCGGGCTGAGGCCGGCGCTCTTCGCCGCCTGCAGTCCATCGAGTACAGTCTGCAGTTTGCCACCGGTGATCTCCTTGAAGCGCTCATGCCGCAGTGAGTCGAGACTGACGTTGATGCGTGAGATGCCTGCATCTTTCAGGGCAGTCGCATGCTCACTCAATAGCGATGCATTGGTGCTCAGGGAGAGATCTTCGATACCCGGTATGGCCGAGAGTCTGGCGGCAAGTTCAGGCAGGTTTTTGCGCACCAGCGGCTCTCCACCGGTGAGTCGCACCCGCCTGACTCCCAGGTCGGCAAAGATGCTCATGAGGCGTTCCACTTCATCAAAGGTCAGCCAGTTCTCCGGCTCCTCGAAATCCGTGAATCCTTTGGGGATGCAATAGAAACAGCGCATGTTGCATTTGTCGGTGACAGAGAGACGCACATACTCCACTCGTCGCCCAAACGGATCGATCAGCTCTTTGTGTAATTCTGTGTCACTCATGATTATTATCTCATCCAACGACAAGGCTTTATTCATTATAGACATTTTTCAGGTGAGACATATCCATTTCTTCATTCAAAAGCCCACAAATTGTATGCGCATTATGCAAGTGTATGGCACATTTTCCGGGTTCAGGCTACTATGCGACCTCTTCCAGAGTCAGGTGGAAAAGATGCAACAAAAATCCATCCTTGTCACAGGCTGCTCCAGCGGCATTGGCCGTTGTACCGCCCTGGGCCTGCATCAGCGAGGATACCGGGTGTTCGCGACTGCACGTCAACAAGCGGATATCGATGAACTGGAGAGCCTGGGCATAACCACTCTCTATCTCGACTATTGTGACAGTGACAGCATTCATGCAGCCTTTAACAGGGTGATGGAGGCTACCGGCGGCTCGCTCTATGCGCTCTTTAACAATGGCGCCTATGGCCAACCCGGGGCTGTCGAGGATCTTACGCGTGAAACGCTGCGCAGCCAGTTTGAGACCAACCTGTTCGGCTGGCATGAGTTGACGCGGCTCGTTATCCCCGTCATGCGGCAGCACAATGAAGGCCGTATCATCCACAACAGTTCAGTGTTGGGCTTTGCAGCCATGTCCTACCGGGGCGCCTATAACGCCAGTAAATTTGCCCTGGAAGGCCTTGCCGACACCCAGCGACTGGAACTTCGTGAAACCAACATCCATATCAGCCTGATCGAGCCAGGCCCGATCCGCAGTCGTTTTCGCACCAATGCCTATCAGAAGTTTATCGAGAATATCGATGTCGATCAGAGCGTTCATCAGGCAACCTATGAAAAGATGATCGCCCGCCTGAAAAAAGAGGGAGATGCCGCTCCCTTTACCCTGCCGCCGGAAGCGGTGCTGAAAAAGGTGGTGCATGCACTCGAAAGCAAACGACCGAAAATTCGTTACTACGTCACTTTTCCGACCTATCTGTTCAGCTTCCTGAAACGCATTCTCAGCAATAGACAGATGGACTGGCTGCTGGCAAAAATTTGAGGCATCCCTGATGCATCTTGCGCGGCTTGAGACGCTGAACAGAAAGCAGCTAGGAGCGTTTACAGACGATTGGAATGGTTGGCGAAACCCTGGTGCTGGAAAGCAAGGGAGTTTTAAAATGTTTGACCCTTATATGACAGGGAAAGCAGAATCGGCAAGTTCATTTTTGGCAGACTCTTTGCACCCCACAGCAAGCTGTGGGGTGCATTATTTAACCACAAAAACAGTTTAACTCTACATGTTTATAGATATGATAATCCGGATCATCGGGCGTGACTTCTACCCACCAGTCCGAGCCAATGTTATAACTGGGAAGATCGGCAGTATCGGATTCATTAGCGTAAGCATGTATTGAAAGCAGTGATAGAAGCAGCAATGCGGTAGTCAGTTTTTTCATAATAAACCCCTAAACTCAAAGAACAAAGAAAGTATAATGGAATAAAATCATGCTTGATATTTATCAATATATGACAAGCTTGTTTTCGGCATGGAATTATCCATCAACAATTCGGCGTTGACATAAATATTAGCATTCGCTAATATTTATGTCAACAGCTTCTCTTTGGCTGCGCAGAATATTACCCGAATTAGAGCGGGACCCTTCTTGATATTACGCAATCAAATAATATAAAAATTTATAATGTTTTGAGCTAAAAGAGGGGAAAATGAGTTGCCAATTAACGATGCGGAGATTGCTTACATGCTTTCTGGAGGGATGTTTTAATACGGTTTTTTCAAAACAAATTTTTAAATCCGCAGCATGAATAACTGCGGATTTAAGTTGTTAATTCAACAGGTTAACAATTTATTGCTTTAAAAATGCAATGAATTTCTGTTGGTCATGTGCAACTTCTACACCCATGACCTGAGCAATTGTGCCACCAAACATTTTCCCTAATAGTTCAGCATTCATAACGCCGACAAATACCTGGCCATTGCTTTTTTCAAAAACGCTGATAGTACATGGCATAAAAACGGATAATTTTTTGTTTGCATCTTCTCTTAGAATTTTAAATGCATGATCTGCCTGACAAAGATCAATCAACATAACGGGTGGGAGATCACCACCACCATGTTTTTTGACTGCTTTATGAAGTTGCTTTACCCCTGCGACTGTCCAGCCTTCCGCCTTGGCGTTTGCACTGATTTTCTCTACTGTTTCATTGACTGAATAGGGACTGGGAATTTCTGATAGCATCATCCCGGGCATCATATTCCATCCCACGACACCAAGAGAAACAATACCGAGAATAAAACCAATAACGTATTTCAAAAAACCTGATTTCATTAAACTTCACCTTTGTTAGTTAGCAGAGATAATTTCTTTAAGATCTACTAAAATTATCTCAATTTTATAAAGTTCCTGCGCATTAACACAGAAGAGGATACTAATAGAATAGTATTTTTTTCCTGTAGCTGCCCGGAATGAGATACATTGAACTAATATAAATATGGTCTGCAAACATTCTTCCCTAGCCACCAGCGCATGCTACCTCAATAGCTACTCAAGGATTACTGGTAATTCGGCCAGCAGCGAAAGAATAAAGGCCTTTTTCACTAAAGTCCAGAGCTATTGAACAACCGCTCGTGCCGGTTTCATCCTGAGCCCTGGTAAATTCTGTCACTCTTACAACGGACCACAGTTCTAATGTGCCAACGTACCCAATGGAAGGTGCCGCCATTCATGTCAGTGATGACATCGAGGTGACAGTATTGGCCATTTCTGGCAACCAGGTCAGGATTGGAATAGACGCACCCTAGAAGATCCTGGTACAACGATGCTTAGATATCTAATAGTAGAAACAGCTCCAGTGCACGTCATCCCTGCGAATGCCGGGGCCCATAGAATCAACCACTTACAGGTCGATACGCATGGATTCCGGTTAAAAGACTGCCGGAATGACGAAATTTTTCGGACACTCTCAGGTGTCGTCAAATGTGCAATGCCTCGATAGTCCATCCTACACCGCCCGGGTACGCCTCAGGATGATGACGGGTAACCACTTTGTCAATCTCGCGAACGCGCCAATGGGGAACATCCACCATGAGCAGGATCTCACCATGACTCAGCGCACCACGAAACTGATCAAGATGCACACTGGGGATCTTGCTGACAAAGTAATTTCCCAGCAATATATTTGCCGTGGCAACGAATAGCCCTAATATCATCAGGTACCATGATTCTGTAAAAGCTGCAAACAGGATCAGCACCAATGCTATGAAGAAAATCAACAGGTTCATGCCCCAAAACCAGGACTCCAGTTTTGCGCCAAAATCACTACTCTGTCGCGCTGTGGCTAAGGGCAAGCCATCGAGATCAACGTCATCTTTTGCCAGGGTATGCATCCGTCCATAGTCAATATTTTTCTTTTTCAATTCGTCCACTACCGCCTGTACCTGAGATTTTTTAGGGAACAGATAAAAAAGTCTGCGCAACATATTGCACCTCCTGTATGGCACCGCCTTCACATAACTCCTCTGCTGCAGAGGATTCAGCCACCTCGATCATCCTCATCAGTCGCTGCAAATGGCAAGCAGTGATTGGGGTGGTTTAGCGGCATATTGATGAAAGCCTTGCGAGTCGTTTCAGTATCGAAATATATCGTCAGATCACCGTCCACCAGGGATGGATGAGTCGTGGCATTTTCGATATCGTGTCCGGTCATGGGATCAGTCGTGCTGACGCGAAATCCCGGTTCGTGTAATCGGTTGCTCTGGGTCTTATCGCGCGGCAATGGATCGGTAGCGACCCAATTCAGGTATTCGAACTTGATGGCAGAAGCCATTTCTGCGGGTGAAGTTATGGACATGATGATCTCCTGCTATCCATCGCCTGCCGATCCGCAGTAGCGACAAATATTAATGTTGCTCTAAGAGCCGTGTTCATTGCTCATTCTCCAGTGTGTTCGCTATAGGACGAAATGCCCTCTCTTACGTAAACTTAGACATTACGAATGTGAATTAATTGCAATTATTATATTGGGCTGACAGCAGCCAAATGCTAAGGAGTTGTCCATAAATAACTTCCCTATATCGCGCAGCAATGTTGTTCCTATTCAAGGCGCAGCAAGAGGCGCATAGCAGCGTTATGTAACTTTTGCTGCAACGCAGAAGAGGGAC
>JAUXDV010000134.1 GCA_030620735.1 Gammaproteobacteria bacterium | reverse complement strand
TTTTCGACGCGTCCTGAGCAGCGCGTCGGCGCCGATGCGTTGTGGGACAAGGCCGAGAAATCGCTGCAGGATGCCCTCGACATGAAGGAGCTGGAGTGGGAGCTGCAGCCGGGCGAGGGCGCCTTTTATGGTCCCAAGATCGAGTTTTCGCTCAAAGACTGCCTCGAGCGTGTGTGGCAGCTCGGCACCATTCAGCTGGATTTTTCCATGCCGGAACGCCTGGGCGCGCACTATGTTGCTGAGGATAACAGCAAGCAGACGCCGGTTATGCTGCATCGTGCAATCCTCGGTTCACTGGAGCGTTTTATCGGTATTTTGATCGAACACTATGCCGGCGCATTACCACTGTGGTTGGCTCCGGTGCAGCTCGTGGTGTTGAATATTACGGATAATCAGGCCGAATATGTCAATAAAATTGCAAAAACTTTAAAAAAATCAGGATTTAAAGTCGAAACTGACTTGAGAAATGAGAAGATCGGCTTTAAAATTCGCGAGCACACACTGCAACGCGTCCCCTTTATGCTGGTCGTTGGCGACCGTGAGATGGAAAACGGCACAGTTGCAGTACGCGCGCGCGGCGGAAAGGATCTTGGCGCCATGACGATTGATGACTTGACCGTCATGCTCACCGGGATGGTAGAGAGTCGCAAATAAGGAGTTGTCCAAAAATAACTTCCCGATATCGCGTAGCTATGTGGTTCGTATTCAAGGCGCAGCAAGGGGCGCATAGCAGGGTTATGTAACTCTTGCTGGAACGCAGAAGACGGACTACAGGGCAAGCAGGATCGGGAAGTTATTTATGGACAGCGACTAAGCTTCGAAAGCATCGATAACTGATCGGTGCTTTTATTTTGTTAATTATATGGTGGAGATAGAATTATTGCTAAGCAAAGCAGACGTAACCGTAACCGTCTGAATGATGACATTACCGGGAACGAGGTGCGCCTTATAGGCGCCGATGGTGGGCAGGCGGGGATCGTACCGCTCTCTGAAGCGAAAGAGACTGCAAAAAAGGCCGGTCTCGATCTGGTTGAGATTCAGCCCAATGCAGAGCCGCCGGTTTGCCGGATCATGGATTATGGTAAACATATCTTTGAGGCGAAGAAACAACGCCAGGTAGCCAAGAAAAAACAGAAGCAGGTGCAGGTCAAGGAGATTAAATTCCGTCCGGCGACCGATATCGGCGACTACAACATCAAACTGCGAAACCTGATCAAGTTTATCGAGCAGGGAGACAAGGTGAAAATCACCATGCGTTTCCGTGGCCGTGAACATGCTCACCGTGAACTGGGTCTTGAAGTGTTGCAGCGCGTAGAGAAGGATCTCGATGAGATTGCACAGATCGAGCAAAAACCTGGAATGGAAGGACGCCAGATGGTCATGATCATGGCGCCCAGAAAAATCTGACTGATATTGCAATAACCCCGTGCATTTCGCGGTCAGATGACCGCTCCTACGGTTTATGTGGCATTAGATGTGGGAGTGGTCTTCTGACCACGATTAAAATGCGATAGCATTATATTCACATGTACGGAATTATTGAGAACATACGACAGATACGGTTCGCAAGTAATTGCAGGTTGGGCACGTCACTTCGCTCCTTTTACCAACCTACGACTTTGATCAAAATGACAATATGCATAATCTGCACGGTTTTTTTTAGAGATTACGCTTCAATATGGTAATATGATCCGTTAAATTATGATTATGGCTGGATTTGTTAGAATCCAGCCGCACCAACAGCATCCTGGTGACAGGCATTACCTCGGATGCTGTCTAAGTAACCCCCCGATCTATACCGGGCTTTTAAGTGGAGAACGAAAATGCCAAAGATGAAAACCAATCGCGGAGCCGCCAAGCGGTTCCGTAAAACCGCCTCCGGTGGTTTCAAACGAGCTCAGTCTCATCGCCGTCACATCCTGACGAAAAAGAGCACCAAGCGTAAACGCGCACTGCGAGCACCGGCAACACTGCATAAGTCTGATGTTGCTGTCGCCCGTCGTATGATCCCTTACGCCTGAATTGAGAGGAGCGAACAATGCCTAGAGTAAAACGTGGTGTAACCGCACACGCAAAACACAAAAAAGTCCTGAAGCAGGCGAAAGGCTATTACGGTGCACGTCGTAAAGTCTATCGTGTCGCCAAGCAGGCGGTTATCAAAGCCGGCCAATATGCCTACCGCGATCGTCGCCAGAAAAAGCGCCAGTTTCGTTCGCTGTGGATTGCCCGTATCAACGCCGAAGCGCGCAACAACGGTCTCTCATACAGCCGCATGATCAACGGTCTGAACAAGGCTGGTATCGAAGTCGACCGCAAGATGCTGGCTGATATCGCCGTGCATGACAAGCCTGCATTCGGCGCCCTGGCGTCACAGGCCAGAGAAGCGCTCGCCTAAACAGGTACCGCATGACGTCATGAAGTTCACTGGAAGGGAGAGGGCCGCTTGGCTTTCTCCCTTTTTCGTGTTTAAAACCGGTAAAATAGATGTCTCAACAACTTGAACAAACTCTTCAGCAGGCGCAGCAGAAAATCTCCTCAGTACAGACGCTTGCCGAGCTGGATCTGGTGCGTGTCGAGTATCTCGGCAAGAGCGGGGTTTTTACCGAACAGTTGAAGCAGCTTGGAAAACTCCCCAAAGAGGAGCGTCCGCAGGCCGGGCAGGCAATCAACAAGGCTAAGAAAATGCTGCAGCAACGCATCATGCAGCAAAAGGAAGCGCTTGAAACCGAAGCGCTCAAGCGGCGTCTGGAAGAGGAGCGCATCGATGTCACCCTGCCCGGGCGTGGTCTCGGAAGCGGCGGCCAGCATCCTGTGACGCGAACACTGCAGCGCATCGAGACACTGTTTCGCAGCGCCGGTTTTGAAGTGGTGGAGGGGCCGGAGATCGAGGATGACTACCATAATTTCGAAGCCCTGAATATTCCGGCGCACCACCCGGCGCGCGCCATGCACGACACTTTCTATTTCAACGAGCACATGCTGCTGCGCACGCATACCTCGCCGGTGCAGATCCGCACCATGGAAAAAAGCGGACCGCCGCTGCGTGTGATTGCGCCGGGACGCGTTTATCGTTGTGATTCCGACATCACCCATACGCCGATGTTCCACCAGGTGGAGGGTTTTATGGTCGATGAAAACGTTACATTCGGTGATCTCAAGGGGATTCTGCACGATTTCCTCGAGGCCTTTTTCGAGAAGCAGCTGAAGGTGCGTTTTCGCCCCTCCTACTTCCCGTTTACGGAGCCCTCTGCAGAGGCGGATATCGAATGCGTCATCTGCGGAGGCGGGGGATGCCGGGTGTGTGGTCACACCGGCTGGCTGGAGGTGCTCGGCTGCGGCATGATCCACCCGGAGGTATTTCATCATGTCGGTATCGACAACGAGGCTTATACGGGTTATGCATTCGGCATGGGGGTTGAGCGCCTCACCATGCTGCGCTATGGCGTCAATGACCTGCGTCTCTTTTTTGATAATGATTTGCGCTTTCTTAAGCAGTTTGCGTGATGACTTTTTTATCCACAGATGCACACAGATAGACTCAGATTGGCAAACAGATTTCTCAACCACAAAATACACGAAAAACACGAAAATTGAGACAAAACGGGTTTTCATTTTTTCGTGCTTTTCGTGACTTTCGTGGTCAATAATCTTTTTCAACAGACAACAACAAACAGCGAACTGGAATAAATAGATGCGATTCAGCGAATCCTGGTTAAGAGAGTGGGTCAATCCTGATGTCGAGACGGATGACCTGTCACATCGTCTCAGCATGGCCGGACTCGAGGTCGAGAGTGTCGAACCTGCTGCTCCCGAGTTTAGCGGCGTGGTGGTCGGCGAAGTCATCAGTGTCAATCCTCATCCGGATGCCGATAAGCTCAATGTGACGCGTGTCAATACCGGTGCGGACGAGACGCTGCAGATCGTGTGCGGCGCAAAAAATGTTGCTGCCGGCATGCGTGTTCCTGTGGCGAAAGTCGGCGCCACCCTGCCGGGTGATTTCAAGATCACCCGGGCCAAACTGCGTGGGGTGGAGTCGCTGGGAATGATCTGTTCGGCCTCGGAACTGGGGCTGGCCGACTCCTCGGATGGCATCATGCCGCTATCAAAGAATTCACCTATTGGAGAAGATTTTCGGCGTTATCTGGATCTCGATGATAGCTGTATCGACGTTGATCTGACACCGGATCGCGGGGACTGTCTGAGCCTGATGGGGGTTGCGCGTGACGTCTCGGCAATTTTTGGTTGTGATTTGCATGAAACCACTGTTGCCGATGCCCCCGTAACCAATGACAGCAGCATCGAGGTGACACTGAGTGCACCGCAAGCCTGCCCAAGGTATCTGTGCCGTATCGTCAAGGGAATAGCCCCGAATGCTGAAACACCGCTGTGGATGCAGGAGCGCCTGCGACGGGGCGGGATGCGCTCTCTGGGCGTAGTTGTGGATATTACCAACTATGTGCTGCTCGAGTTGGGTCAGCCGATGCATGGCTTCGATCTTGAAAAAATCAGCGGCGGCATCAGCGTACGCATGGCAACTGCAGGCGAGAAGCTCGAACTGCTCGATGGCGGCGGGGCATCCCTGAACGGGGAGACGCTGGTGATTGCCGATGGTGAAAAAGTGCTGGCAATGGCCGGCATCATGGGCGGCGCAGCCACTGGCGTGACCCAAACGACGAAAGATGTATTGCTTGAAAGCGCCTTTTTTGAACCGCTGGCAATCAGTGGCAAGGCCCGCTCCTACGGTCTGCACACTGACTCGTCGCATCGTTTTGAGCGCGGCGTTGATCCCGCCCTGCAGCGCAGGGCGATGCAGCGTGCCACGACATTGCTGCTTGAGATTGCCGGTGGCTCTGCGGGAATGATCATCGAAGCCCGGGCTGAAAATTTCTCTGCAGAACGTGAAGTGATTCATCTTCGCCGTTCCCGCATCGAGCGTCTGCTAGGCGTTGCCATCGATGATGAGACCGTCTCTTCGTCTCTGCAGGGTCTCGGTATGTCACTCGATACGTGCGATGACGGCTGGATGGTGACGCCGCCAAGCTGGCGTTTTGATGTCTCGATCGAGGCTGATCTGATTGAGGAGGTTGGCCGCATCTATGGTTACGACAATATCCCGCAGACGCACGGCCATCTCTCACTGACCATGCATCTGCCGCCAGAGGCGGGTTTCAGCCTCGAGAGCGCAACAAATCTGCTCAATGCCAGGGAGTATCAGGAGGTGATCACCTACAGCTTTATCTCACCGGATGCCGCCAGGCATCTCGATCCCCATGGTGAGCAGATTACACTGGCCAATCCGATTTCGGCGGAGATGTCGGTCATGCGCCCGTCACTCTGGGGCGGATTGCTGGAGACGGCAAAGCATAACCAGTCGCGCCAGCAGGAGCGCATCCGTCTACTTGAGACAGGATTGATGTTTAATCTTCAAGATAATGATATTAAACAGGAAAAATGCTTATCTGGCCTGCTGATAGGCACACGGACTGCAGAACAATGGGGAGAGACATCTGAAGCGGTTGATTTTTTCGACATCAAGAATGACGTCGAATCGATTCTCTCCCTGACAGGATGTTCTGAGCTCTTCAGCTTTGTTGCTGCGGAACATCCGGTGCTGCATCCCGGGCAAACGGCACGTATCGAGCATGATGGTAGAACTGTCGGATGGCTGGGCTTACTGCATCCAAAGCTTGAAAAGTCTTTTGGTATCAAAGGAAAGGCCTATCTTTTTGAGATGGTTTTGAGTGAATTGGAGCCTGGATCGATACCATCTTTTGCACCGTTGTCAAAAT
>JAUXDV010000266.1 GCA_030620735.1 Gammaproteobacteria bacterium | reverse complement strand
TCCGCTAATCAAAAAGATAAATACCACAAAGATGCTTTGCTGGCGTTTGAAAAATTTCGTGAACCTTTGATCGTTACATGGCCGGTAATTACCGAAGTCTGTCACTTGCTTGGACTACGCGTCGGATTGAATGCCCAGATGATGTTCTTGAAAAATATTGAGTTGGGAGGGGCGATAATCTTTGAATTGGATCAAACGCGTTTTCTGCATCGAATGCATATCTTGATGAAAAAATATGCCGATCTGCCGATGGATCTGACCGATGCGTCCCTGGTTTTTCTTGCAGAGGAACTCGGGCACGGCCGCATCCTCTCTACAGACCAGCGTGATTTTCAAACCTACCGCTGGAAAAACCACCAGCCTTTCGAGAATCTGTTGTTGCCGGATGATTGATGAAGTCTTGGTGGGAGCGCTCATCTGGCCGCGATATGAAGTCTACATGCAGTCAGATGGTACTCTAGCCCATCTTATGGACAACGACTTACTCCAGGGATTCCCAACCAGCAATCCATCGGTTACTATCCTGAGCACAAATGAAAAGAAACCATCAAATATGGAAAGGCCAATGCTAAGATTTCTGCTCCCCTTCTTGTTGCTTCTGCTGTCCTTGCCTGTTGTTGCGCAAGAAAAATCCGGCACAATCCTGGTGCTGGATGCCTCGGGCTCCATGTGGGGGCGCATCGATGGCAAGGAGAAAATCACTATTGCCCAGGATGTGATCAGTGATTTGCTGCGCAGCCTTCCGCCTGAGCATCAACTGGGGCTGACGGTCTACGGCCATCGCCGAAAAGGCGATTGCAGTGATATTGAAACCATGATTCTTCCTGGAGGCGATACGCGCGCCGCAATCGAGGCAGCTGTACGCAAAATTAGCCCCAAAGGCAAAACGCCGCTGTCTGCTGCAGTCATTCAGGCTGCCGAAGCGTTAAAATATTCCGAGGAGAGCGCTACCGTCATTCTGATTTCGGATGGACGCGAAACCTGTCATCGTAATACTTGCGAAGTCGGCAGGCAGCTGGAGAAGAGCGGGGTGAATTTTACCGCCCATGTGATCGGCTTCGATGTGACGAATCCAAAGGACCGTGCCGAACTGCAATGCCTGGCCGACGAAACCGGCGGGCAATTTCTCACTGCTTCCAATGCGCGTGAACTTTCGACAGCTTTGCAGGTTGTCTCCGAACCTGAACCAACTCCCACGCCTGTTACAGTGACATTTCAAGCCATCGACGGCAAAAACGGCCCAAAGTCGAGCGGCACGCTGGTCTGGTGGCTGAAAACAGAGAAAGATGGAGTCTTGATCGAGAACCAGGAGCGCGGCAACGGTTTCTCAGCCGAACTGATGGCCGGAAAAGGCGAAGTCGAGGTCATGCGTGATGAAGACGAAGCGATGGGAAAGGCTCTTTTTAGCGTCGCCGAAGGCGATATGCAGGTCACGGTCGTATTACCGGAAATGTTGCCTGAAGCCACGTTGGATGCTCCGGAGACCGCAGTTGCAGGATCAAATGTTGCTATAGAGTGGAGCGGTCCGGATGACAGGAATGACTCTATTACTGTATCCAGGATCGGTAGCGGCGGCGGTCAGTATGTTGCCTCTGTTTATACCCGTAAAGGCAACCCTACAGTATTGAAAATGCCCATCAAAGCAGGCGAGTACCAATTGCGCTATGTGCGTGGCGGCAGTCGGGAAATTCTTGCCAGGCAGGTAATTGTCATCACACAGGTTAGCGCCACCTTAAAGATTCAGGGAGTTGCTACCGCCGGAGGCACATTGCCAGTGGAGTGGAGCGGGCCGGATTACCAGGGGGACTATATTTCGATCGCCAAACCGGGCAGTAGAGTTAATCAATATCAAACCTATACTTATACGAAAGCAGGCAACCCGACAGAATTACGTGTTCCCACGACACCCGGTGAGTATATTCTGCGCTATATTGCAGCCGGACCGGATCAAGCAGCTATTGCCAAAATTGACATGACTGTCGAACCGGTCTCGGCGACACTGGAGTACAGCCGCAGCGTTCCTGCAGGCGGGGAGATGCAGGTCACTTGGGACGGGCCAAGTGGTAAACAAGACTATATCGCCATTGCGAAGGTTGGCAGCAAAGCCAATGATGAGCTGACCTACAGCTATACCCGCCACAGCGAAGGCGACTCGCTGACCATCAAGGTTCCGACGAAACCGGGAACCTATGAGTTGCGCTACATTCTGAACGGGAAACCCAGAGTCATCCTGCTGGCGGAAAGCCTGGTCGTCGAGCCGGTAGCGGCGACACTGGAGTATAGCCGCAGCGTTCCTGCAGGCGGGGAGATGCAGGTCACTTGGGACGGGCCAGGTAATAAACAAGACTATATCGCCATTGCGAAGGTTGGCAGCAAGGCCAATGATGAGCTGACCTACAGCTATACCCGCCACAGCGAAGGCGACTCGCTCACCATCAAGGTTCCGACGAAACCGGGAACCTATGAGCTGCGCTACATTCTGAACGGCTCGCCAAGAGCCATCCTGATTTCGGAAATTCTGAATGTCGAATCTGTTTCGGCAAGACTTGATGCCGCATCAGAGACCGCACCCGGCAGTAATCTTGTCGTAAGCTGGGAAGGGCCGGACTATGCAGGTGATTACATCGCGATCAGCCGTCCAGGCAAAAAAGGACATGACGCCTATACCAAAACAAGTGAAGGCTCTCCCCTGATTGTAAAGGCACCGCTACGCGCCGGCGAATATGAGTTGCGCTACGTTATGAGAAACAATCAAACTGTTCTATTTCGTAAGCCATTGAGTATCAAGTAGAGTGTTGAAAATAATTTGGATTACCATGGAAGGGAGTTATTCCCAACCTGGTCTGCGCCAATCTGAATACTGCTATTGCAAGCCCCGGACGCCTGGAGAGAAGAGATAAGCATGAAAAAAACACGCATCATCCTGAATGGAAAAAAAGCGGGTCTGGAGAGTGTCAGAGACGCTATATCAGAAACACGCAAGCAGGCTCCTGCCGTGGAGGTACGCACCACTTATGAGGCCGGCGACGTCGAATGGCTGGTGCATGAGGCGATCGCCGAAGGTGTCGAGCGCATTATTGCCGGTGGAGGAGACGGCACAGTCAACGAGGTCGCCGATGCACTGGTGAAACTGCCTCAGCGACCCGAGCTGGCG
>JAUXDV010000055.1 GCA_030620735.1 Gammaproteobacteria bacterium | reverse complement strand
GCGGTTTGGTAAGAGTGATGTTGTTCGGGCTCTGGATGATCTTAGCCGCAACGCCGATTATGTACTCGGCCACAACATTCTCGACCATGACCTCCCTCTGCTCAAAAAGAGCTTTCCGGCGCTTCATCTGCATACTCTCCCGGTTATTGACACCCTTTTCCTCTCCCCGCTCGCCTTCCCTGAAAACCCTTACCATCATTTGGTAAAAGACTACCGCCTGCTCAGCACCGCTTTGAATGATCCCGTTTGTGATGCCCGCAACGCAGGATTGCTGTTTCAAGACCAGTGCGATGTTATCGAAGGATTGAAGTTCAGTGACAAGGATGTGGTTCAATTCTATGCCTGGGCATTTTCCGAAACCATGCTGCCACTCTTCCATGCGTTGCAGATCGAGCCATTTATAGACGAGGAAGTAACAAGCTATTTTTCTTCCCGGGTCGCCGCTCTTGGCTGCCAGGCTGCCGCGCAATCCCTGGCAGACAATATTGAGAAGCTGGAGGCGCGGGAGTCTTTGGCCTACGCGCTGGCATGGTTGCGCGTGGCGGGATCAAACTCGATTATTCCACCCTGGGTGCGGCATCGTTTTCCCGAGGTTACGACAATCGTTCGCCGCTTGCGGGACAAAGGGTGCAGCGATCCAGCCTGTTCCTATTGCCGAATCAACCACAATCCGCACAAGCAGCTTCACCATTTCTTCGGCTTTGATGACTTCCGCCCGGAGCCGTCCACTGCAGATGGAGGCAGCCTCCAGGAAGCCATCGTCCGCAGCGGCATGAATGACAAGCCACTGTTGGCGATCCTGCCGACCGGCGGCGGGAAATCGCTCTGCTTTCAATTGCCCGCACTGATGCGCAACCAGCGCCTGGGTGTTCTCTCCATTGTCATTTCGCCGTTGCAGGCATTGATGAAAGACCAGGTCGATAATCTCAACAGGCTCACGGAATCAACCTTTGCAGCGGCTCTGTACGGGATGCTGACACCGCCGGAGCGCGGCGATGTGCTCGAGCGGATTCGCCTTGGCGATGTCGCCATCCTCTATGTCTCCCCGGAGCAGCTGCGCAATGTCTCTTTCAGAAAGGTGATCAAACAACGCGAGATCGGCTGCTGGATATTCGACGAGGCGCATTGCCTCTCCCGCTGGGGACACTCATTTCGTCCCGACTATCTCTATGTCTCACGTTTTATCCGTGAAATGGCTGAGCAGCAAGAGACCCAGCCTCCAGCCGTCGCCTGCTTTACGGCAACCGCCAAGCGCGATGTCATAGAGGAGATCCAGCAGCACTTCCTGAAGGAGTTGTCGCAGCAGCTCACGCTTTTCGATGGCGGGGCGGAGCGAAGCAACCTCGACTTCGAGGTGCAGATCGTCAATTCAGCCGATAAAAGGAGTCGTGTCAAACAGTTGCTGATGGAGCGTTTGCCCAATCCGGAGGATGGCGCCTCGGTGGTCTACTGCGCCACCCGCAAAGGTACAGAGGAGATGGCGCAATACCTCCAACACTCAGGCTTGTCGGCCAAAGCCTTCCATGCCGGTGTGGACGCCCCCGAAAAGCGGCGCATCCAGGAGGAGTTCATCGCAGGAGACATCCAGCATATTTGTGCGACGAACGCCTTCGGCATGGGCATCGACAAGGAGAACGTCCGCCTGGTGATTCATGCCGATATCCCCGGATCGCTGGAAAATTATCTCCAGGAGGCGGGACGCGCCGGGCGCGACAAGAGCCTCGCTCTGTGCGTGCTGCTTTATGACAAACAGGATATTGAAACCCAGTTTTCACTGAGTGCTTTTTCACGCCTGACCCGTCACGACATCGCTCAAATTCTGCGGGGTCTGCGCCGCGCCAAACGCAATGACGATAACGCTGTGATCATAACCGCCGGGGAAATTCTTCGCGACGAAGAGGTCGAAACCGGATTCACTTCGACAGATCCCATGGCCGCCACCAAGGTCAACACGGCGGTCTCGATGCTGGAGCGCGGCGATTTCGTCAGGCGCGATCAAAACAGGACCAACGTCCTGCAGGTTCAGCCCCTGGTGCGCTCCATGGATGAGGCCATTGAGAAGATCGACAAATTGAATCTTTCACGTCGGATCAGGAGGCAATGGCTTGAGATACTGGGTGCTATCTTCAACAGCAATCCCGACGAGGGCCTGAGCGCCGATAAGCTGGCGGAACTGCCGTCGATGAAGGCCGGGGAGGAACAGCACCCATACCGCACGCTGCAGCATGACACCCTGCCGGTGATGCGGGTGCTTGGCGATATGGTCGAGGCAAGGATCGTTGAAAAAGACACCCTGCTGAGCGCCTATGTCAAAGTGCGCTGCGCCAACTCCTCCGACAAGGTGCTGGCCAGAGCCTGTGCGCTGGAAAACGCCATGATCGCCATCATGCGTGAGGAGGAGCCCGATGCCGAAGGCTGGATGATCCTGACGCTTCGCCGTTTGAATCAACGCCTTCTCGATGACGGTTTTACCACTGCTCCCGAATCGCTGAAGAGCCTGCTCAATAGCCTGTCGCTGGATGGACAGGGGCTTGCGGGAAACAGGGGCAGCATCGATTTGAAATACCGGGACAAGAATCACTATCGCGTCAAATTGCAGCGTGAATGGGACGATCTGCAAAAGACGGCGGAAAAACGACAGGCCGTTGCAAAAATCATTTTAGATACGATTGCCCGTAAAATCCCATCGGCATCGAGCGGTGAGCACCTGGTAAAGTTTAGCGAAAGCGAGCTGCTGGAGGCATTGCACGCCGATCTATTCATCGCGGCGCAAATCAGGGATTTCAGCGCCGTCATCGAACGCGCCCTGCTTTTTCTGCATGAACAAAAGGCGATCATCCTTCAGCAGGGACTGGCGGTGTTCCGCTCGGCGATGACTATCACCATCCTGCCGGGCGCCAAAGGCCGGCGTTTCACCAATGGAGACTATTCATCGCTCAAAGAACACTACCTGGAACGCAACTTCCAGATTCATGTGATGAACAGATATGCTGACCTCGGCCTGCAGAAAATCAAGAGCGCCCTGACGCTGGTTGCCGCCTATTTCACCATGAGCAAAACCGAGTTCGTGAAGATGTTTTTTGCCGGCGAGCAGGAGATGCTGGATCGCGCCACCAGCGCGGAGTCCTATCAGGAGATCGTCGATCAACTGAACAATGGAGTGCAAATTGCCGTGGTATCCGCCAGGCCGCACTCCAACATGCTAGTGCTGGCCGGACCCGGCTCCGGAAAAACACGCGTGATCGCGCACCGCTGCGCATATCTACTGCGCGTCGAGCGCGTCCGCGCCAGCGAAATCCTGGTCGTCTGCTTCAACCGCGCCGCCGCTGTCAGCCTGCGCCGGCGCATACGCGATTTGGCCGGCAAAGATGCCGCGCGGGTAACTGTACAAACCTACCATGGCCTGGCCATGCGGCTCATCGGGGCCTCATTCTCCGCCCACCTGGATGACAAGGGGGAGATGCTCGATCTGGAGAGCATGATTCCAACCGCAACCCGGATGCTCAAGGGGGAGTGCGACATCCCCGGAGTTGAGCGCGATGAGATGCGCGAGCGGCTGCTTGCCGGATACCGCCACATCCTCATCGACGAGTACCAGGATATCGACCAGCCCCAGTACGATATGGTTTCGGCCATTGCCGGACGCGCGCTGGAAGCGGAAAACGTGGAGGCCAAACTTTCGATCCTTGCCGTCGGCGACGATGACCAGAATGTCTACACCTTTCGCGGCGCCAATATCCGTTTCATCCGCCAATTCGAACAGGACTACGACGCTCGCACGCACTACCTGGTCGAGAACTACCGCTCCACAGCAAATATTATCAACGCCGCCAACCAATTGATTGAACTGAATCACGACCGCATGAAGACCGGGCATCCTATCCGGATCAACCCCGCGCGTCACTCAGAAGCTGCCGGAGACCCGGTGCGGATCGTGGCTTGTCCGGATCCGTTGCAGCAGGCGCGTTTTGCTCTCAATGCGGTCAAAACATGTCGCACTGCAGGCGGGAGCATTGCTCTCTTTTCGCGAACCAAGATCGAACTCCATACCATACGCGCCGCACTGGAAACCGCAAAGATCCCATCCGTCATGGCGTCGCAGGGCAGAGTCAACACCCCACTGCACCGCATTCGCGAGATCAACGCGCTGATTGAATTCATCCGGCAACTACAGCAAACCACGCTAACGGCAACCCGCCTGCAAAAAGAGTTCCAGGGTCTGAAGTGTTACGCACAGGCGAATCCCTGGTGCAGGTTGATGGATGGAATCCTTCTTGAATGGGAGGATGAAACCAACAACAACGACAGGACGCCATCCGAAGCAGTCGATTATCTCTATGAAGCCCTGCATGAACGCCAAAAGGAGCACTTTTCCGCTAACGAAGTCTACCTCTCAACGGTCCACGCCGCCAAGGGACTGGAGTTTGACCACGTCATCATGCTTGGCGGCTGGGGAAAGCAGGCAGACGTAATACAGCAGGAAGAGGAGCGGCGGCTCTACTACGTCGGCATGACACGTGCGCGTACCACGCTGACGTTGTGCCAACTCGGTCATGTTGAAAACCCACACACGCAGGCATTGTCAGGCAGTGGCATCGAGCGCTCCAGGGCTGGCTTGCTCGATGTACCTTCGGACCAGGATTTGAGACTGCACTACGCCATGCTCGATCTCTCCAGCATCTGGATCAGTTATGCCGCAACAGCGCCGAACGCCAGGTTTGTTCAACAGGAGATAGCCAGGCTAACGCAGGGCTCCCGTGTGCAGCTGGAAAAGGGTCAAAATAACAACCGGGTTTTCATAACTGACGAGGCCGGTCACAAAATTGGCGCGCTATCCAATGCCGCAAGCCTCGAGTGGAAAAAGAGACTCCCGTTGATCAAGCAGGTGCGCGTTCACGCAATCATCAATTGGAGAAGAGAGTTCCTGGATCACACTCCCGAAGAAGAGTGCCCCGAACAGTGGGAAGTGCCGCTGCTGGAAGTTGTTTCGAGAGAGTAGTATCTCTCCCCCATTTTGATCGACCATTCGGCCATTGAGCCCCAATTCAGAAAATAGAAAATTTGACGCAATCCCACTTATGTATATTATGTTACATAAGATTATTCATTAACGGTGACAGCTATGCCAATCGTCAAGAGGACTTTCTCCATACCCGATGAGGTCAGCACGGAACTTGACCAAACCATTCCGAATCAGGAGAGGTCAAAATTTATTACCCAAACACTCATCGAAGCGCTCAAACTAAAAAACAGGGATAAGCTGATTCAGGCAATCGATGCCATTGAAACCTGGGAGCCTAGTGAGGAGCCTGTGGCTGAAATAATAAGAAAAATACGAGATTCCCAATCGGCAAGATTAAACAGTAAACAATAAAACGATGAAAAGAAAAATAGTCGTTCCAGACGCCTGCGTCTTTGCCAAACTCCTCCACCCCGAGCACGACTCAGAAGAGGCCAAAATTTTTTTCAAAACCTGTGCCAGGACGAATACAAAGCTCGTCGTCCCAGAGATCTTCAAATACGAGATTGCGGAAGTCACTCGCTACAAAGAAGAACAGTTAGCAAAAATGCTTGATTTATTCGATGCTCATACCAAGGCAATACTCACCGTATCATCACCAGATAGAGAAACCTGGTTACTCGCGGAAGAAATTGTCAACCAGGGACATGAAAAAAGTGGATTCCCCACCATCTACGACAGCATATACCACGCATTGGCTATTCAGCTAAATGCGGTATTCTTGACTGCCGATAAGAAGCACTATGCGAAAGCGAAAGAGTATGGCCACATCAAACTGCTGAGTGAATGGGAGACAATTTTTACCACTACACATTGAAGCTAGATCTCAATCCAATACTGCCGGGGCACAGAGAAACACGCGCTGGGAACCTCCCTTCCCTTTCGAGTCTCCATAAAGTCGTGCGAGAAACACCTGTCAATTCTTGCACTTCTTTTGAACATTGGCTAACACTCTTTGACAATTGGATATTTATGGATATTATTGGACTGCAATAGCTCATTAATTGGATACCATGGATTTAACTCCACACCATGCTGCTCAGGCACTCCACAAAGGATGAACGGCATCGTGGGGAATACAAAAAACACTCAAACAGTGTAGAAGCATTCGATGAGGCTGGTCAAAGCATCGGCATAATATTTGAAACCGCCTCACCATTCGATACACCCGTACAAATGCAGAACCTGGTGGTCTGGACTCGCGAGTCATTGGAGGACAAGAGTTACCATCCACTGATGGTCATCGGCATATTCAACGTGGTCTTTCTGGCTATCCACCCTTTCCAGGATGGAAATGGCCGTCTCTCCCGTGTTCTCGTTACCCTGCTGCTTCTCAATGCCGGCTACAGCTATATTCCCTATGCATCCCTTGAGAGCATCATCGAAAAAAATGAGGACGCCTACTATCTCGCCCTGAGACGCACACAGAAAACGCTGAAGAGTGACGCGACAGACTGGCTGCCATGGCTGCAGTTTTTTGTGAATTCTCTCAAACGGCAAAAAGACCATCTCGCCGCCAAGATAGAAACGACTCAAAACTATGCCGATCTCCCGCGTGAAAGCGTGATGATTATGGAGTATGTGAATGAACATCACCGCATCACTACTGGTGAAGCCGGAAAAATCACACAGGCGCCAAGACCCACGGTGAAAAATCGTCTAAGCTCTCTCGTGAAAACAGGGTTGCTGGTTCGTCACGGCAAGGGACGCGGCAGTTGGTATGGGAAAGAGTAGTAATTCATTTCCCGCTCTCTATCGATCACCCCAACATCAATGAAGATTGATGGGCTGGATTAGCGCATTCTTTTCTATGAAGTTTCAATCCGGATGACAAATATTTCACTCATTCAGGGCGACATCACGACCGCCGATGTTGACGCTATCGTGAATGCAGCCAACCCGGCAATGCTTGGCGGCGGCGGTGTTGACGGGGCGACACATCGGGCCGCAGGTCGAGCATTGTTGGAAGCCTGCAAACAGGTAGAACCCGTCAACGGCGTTCGCTGTCCGGTTGGTGAGGCAAGGATCACCCCGGCAGGCCAACTCAAGGCCAGGTATGTCATTCACACCGTTGGCCCTCGATACCGGATTGATGATCATCCGCAAGAGTTACTGCGAAGCGCATACAGGAATTCATTGCAGCTCGCTCTTGAAAACAGTTGCAAGTCGATAGCCTTCCCTGCCATCTCATGCGGGGTGTATGGCTATCCAATGGATGAGGCTGCAGAGATCGCACTCAGCGAGTGTTTCAAAGAGGAGTATCAATCCCTGGCTATCTCATTCTTTCTGTTTTTGCAATCAGATTTGGATGTTTGGCTGTCGGTGTGTGAATCTCTTGAGTCCTGACTCTTTTAAGAAAAATATCCGGTTCTGGTGGTGGGAGTTCGTTGTGAGTATCCAGGGCATTCAATCGTCACCAGGAGGAAAAATGACTCTTGTCTAAGACTGGTTTCTGGGCGAGATATAGACAAGAAACCGTAAGATTATTATTGACAAAGCCCATAATCGAGTACAATGTTTACAACATATTACGATACCCACTTTAAAGATGTGAGCGATTATGGCGAACAAACCCTTTACCCTGCGCCTTCCAGATGAAGTCCGGGATGATCTGAAATTTCTAAGCGCTTCCATGAATCGCACCCAGGCATCCATTGCTTCAGAGATGTTGAAAGAGAAAGTTTCTATTCGGGCTCAACGAATCAGGGCCATTCAGGAAGCGAAAGAGCAAGCGAAAAACGGCGCTTTTATTTCCCAGGAGGCTGTGGAAAAATGGGTAGATTCGTTAGGGAGCGACAATGAATTACCCCTTCCCGTGCCAGATGTAATCTCTCACCAGCACTGATTATGAAAATAGTGTGGCTTCCTCACGCCGTGCAGGATATGGCTAAAATTTTGGAATATTATACTGAGGTAGCAAGTAAATCAGTTGCAGATCGACAGCTCGTAAAAATCTCCAAGTCAGCTCGTCTCCTTGAGAGTCAACCATATATTGGGCATATCAGCGCAGACGATCCAGATGATGATGTACTGGAATGGCATATTCCCAGCACGAGCTACACTTTACCTTACATGATCGTTGCTGATGAGATCAGGATTATGAGAATATTTGATGAACGCCAGGAAAGACCGGATTCCTGGCTTTAATCTACAATTTGAATATGTACAGATGGAAGAGCTTGCATGAAAACCAAGCACATCAATCACGAATGATGCGCTTCGCAAGCTCAGCACATCCTAATACTGGCTTGAACAATGCAAGGGGGTTTGCAAAAATCTCTCTACTACTCAATATTTTGCACCTGTTCACGCATCTGTTCGATCAGCACTTTGAGTTCGACACCGATGGTTGTCATCTGATGATCGGCTGATTTGGATGCCAGGGTATTGGCCTCGCGGTTGAGTTCCTGCATCAGAAAATCGAGGCGCCGGCCTATCGGTTCGCTGCGTTCGAGCACGTGTTCCACCTCTTGCAGATGCGCCCTGAGCCTGTCCATCTCCTCGTCCACATCCAGCCGCTGGGCAAGCAGCGCCATCTCCTGCTCCAGTCGTTCCGGTTCAAGCTCGGCTTTCATCCCGGCGAGTTTATCTTCAAGACGCTGGCGAAATGAGGCCACCACCACCGGGATGCGCTCCCTGGCCTGCTCCACTTGCTGATGGCAGGCGGCAACGCGTTCGCGGATCATTGTCTCCAGTTTATCGCCTTCACGTTCACGGCTCTCGCGCATCTGTTTGAGCGACTCCTGCAGCAACTCCATGGCCGCCTCCTGCAGCGGCTTCATATCTTGTGATTCAGAGAACGCCACTCCGGGCCAGCTGAGCACATCGAACGATGTTGGAGACTTGACATCCGGAGCATGGATGGTCACTTCACGCAGCGCCTTGTGCAGCATCTTGACCATTGGAATATTGACGCTCAGAGTCGCAGCATTGGTTGCTGCGGGGACATAGCGCAGGTTCAACTCGACCTTGCCGCGTTTCAGCCACTTGCCTGCGAGCTCGCGCACCTTGGGTTCAAGCAGACGAAACTCCTCCGGCATACGCACGAAGAGTTCCAGGTAACGATGATTCACCGAGCGCATCTCCCATACCAGCACCCCGTTTTCGAGTTGCCTGTCGAGGCGTGCAAAGGAGGTCATGCTTGCTATCATTTTTCGATCCTGAAGCTGTCCATTGATGTGCGTATAATAACCTGATTCGACAACAGAGTAACTTCTCATAATCCCCTTGCTCAACGTGAATCCATGCAGAGCCGGGGTCATTTGGATATTAGACATCAAACGGAGAACATCTTGAACAGACCCAGCAACCGCCAGCCCGATGAATTACGCCCCATCACCATCACCCGCAACTACACCAAACATGCAGAGGGCTCCGTACTGATCGAGTGCGGCGACACCAAGGTGTTGTGCACCGCCAGCGTCGGAGAGCGCGTGCCACCCTGGCTGAAGGGCAAGGGTCGCGGCTGGGTGACGGCTGAATACGGCATGCTGCCCCGCTCCACCACCGAGCGCATGCGCCGAGAGGCTGCGAGCGGCAAACAGGGAGGGCGCACCATGGAG
>JAUXDV010000084.1 GCA_030620735.1 Gammaproteobacteria bacterium | reverse complement strand
CGTGGTATGTCACAGGCTGAGCTCGCCAAAGCGATCGACACGTCACAGGCTTATGTTGCACAGATCGAGTCAGGCAAGCGTGATGGTACCGTGAAAATCTACAGATCCATTGCGGAGGCGCTACGGGTCGATATTGATGATCTTGTCGAGAGTCAGACGCGGGCGTAGTGGAAAGTATGCCAAATTCCTCACTGACCACATAAGGTATAGTTAGCAGCAACTTTTCACATCGTTCAATATAGGGTTGTTTATCGAATGATCATCGGCGCCGCTGAATATCTGGAGGACCACTTCAAGGAGTTGCTGCTGGATGAGGAACTCAAGGAGCACTTCCATCACCATATGTTCCATGGTTCGGACTTCGACTCCTCCATGCTGCGTATCGGCGCGATGAACATGACCCTGCATGGCATCGACAACCCGATGATTGTCGATCGGGACAGCTTCAGCGAAGACCATGCCGCCAGCAAAGAATTCAGCACAAGTCCGGCCATTGAGCCGGGTTTTTTGACTACTTTAAAATGCTGTAGTTGATCGATTGCACTTCTCTTGCACGACTTCTTCAATCAGCCGTCCGGTATCGGGATGAGTTCTAACTACCGTGCGCGCACCAGTTGACTTGTGAAATGCCACCCCCTGAGCAATGCAATCTTGCATTGCTTCTTTATCATCACTACAGGCTGCCAACATTAGCGATAGCGGCAAGGCAACAGTCAATATGAGGGTGTTCTTCACATAGCTCTCCATGTTGATTTTGGGGCGATCCCAATAAGGCGGAGTTTTTTGTGGCTAAGTCGCAACTCTCTCTACTGAATCAGAGTGGCAAGGGCGTATGAAATTTGTTACTCATGAATTTACCGCGTCTGGATGACTTCTTCAATCGCTGTAATTTTGTCCATAAATTGCGCTCTGAAGAGGCAATCATGCCCTCAAAAGTCCCTGTAAATAATCGAGTTAGGCGATAAATATGTAACATCTCAATAACCCCGTGCAGGAGGCAGGGTTGGGATTTGCGTTTCAGGACTGTATAAAACAGGGATGTTTTACCAGAGTTTACAAGGATGTATTCACTCGACACTGATACATCCATGTATGGCGTAGGCAGGAATATGGCATCTGCCGCACATACTGAATGGTTACAACAAAAAAGGGTCACGTTTTCACGCAACCCTTTGATCTCTATAATGGTGCCGAGAAGAGGACTTGAACCTCCACGAGCCAAAGCTCACTAGCACCTGAAGCTAGCGCGTCTACCAATTCCGCCACCTCGGCATGGTGTTCGGAGCCACCTTTTTCGGTGGTGCGCGAACTCTACAGAGACATTAAGCGCTTGTCAACGTACAATGTGCAGCTGAAACTTAATTATAGAAGAAATTTGTGACAAAGAGAAAACAACAAAAACAACGCAGACCTCGCAAGGATCCCAACCTCGCCAGGGAGGCAAAGAAGTATGACAACCCGATTCCCAGTCGGGAGTTCATCATGCAGACGCTCAATGAGGAGGGGTGTCCCCTCAGTTTCAATAAGCTCGTATTTCATCTACAGATAACGGAAGAGCAGTCTGAAGCGCTGGATTATCGTTTGCGCGCCATGGTGCGCGATGGCCAGGTGATCCGCAATCGCAAGGGCGGGTTCTGCGTCATCAACAAGACGGATCTGATTGTCGGCCGGGTGATCGGGCATAAGGATGGCTTTGGTTTTCTCACTCCTGAAGAGGGGGGAGACGATCTGTTTCTGCTGCCGCGTGAGATGCGCCAGGTGCTGCATGGCGACCGCGTCGTGGTGCGCGTCTCCGGTGTGGATAACAGGGGGCGTCGTGAGGGAGCCATCGTTGAAGTACTGGAACGCGCCCACTCCCGCATCGTCGGCCGTATTCACCTCGAGAGCGAGGTGGGTTTCGTACGCGCCGATAATAAGCGCATTACCCATGAAATCATCATTCCCGGCAGTGAGCTTGGCGGTGCTTCCGAGGGTGATATCGTATCGGTCGAGCTGATCGTACAGCCGAGCAGCCGCACCCAGGCGGTCGGCAAGGTAGTCGAGGTGTTGGGCGAGCACATGGCTCCCGGCATGGAGACCGATGTTGCCATACTCAGCCACGAGATTCCGGTGGAGTGGCCTGAGGATGTTCAGCAGCAGATCGGCGAATTTTCTGAAGAGGTCTCCGAGGCGGACAAGCAGGGGAGAGAGGATCTGCGCCATCTGCCGTTGGTGACCATCGATGGCGAGGATGCGCGTGATTTTGATGATGCGGTCTATTGTCAGCGCACAAAAAATGGCTGGCGGCTCTATGTCGCCATCGCCGACGTCTCGAACTATGTGAAACCGGGCAAGCCTCTGGATAAAGAGGGCTATAAACGCGGAAATTCGGTCTATTTCCCGGATCGCGTGATCCCGATGCTGCCGGAGATTCTCTCCAACGGGTTGTGCTCTCTGAAGCCAAAGGTAGATCGCCTCTGCATGGTGTGCGAGATGCTGTTGGATCGCGAAGGCAAGATCGTGCGCTCGCGTTTTTTTGAGGCTGTGATGCATTCGCATGCGCGTCTCACCTACAACAAGGTCGCGGCCATGCTGGTCGATGGCGACAACAATCTGCGCAAGCAGTACGCAGATATAGTGCCGCACCTCGAGGAGCTCTATGCACTCTATAAGGTGCTGGTGGTTGCGCGCAAGAATCGCGGCACCATCGAGTTTGAGACTACCGAGACCCGCGCGATTTTCAAAGATGGAAAAATCGAAAACATTGTTCCCGTGGTGCGCAACGATGCCCACAAGATTATTGAAGAGTGCATGCTGGCTGCAAACGTGGCCACGGCGGGATTGCTGCAGCGCAAGAAAATACCAGCGCTGTATCGGATTCATGAAAGCCCGCCTGTCGACAAGCTGACAGACCTGCGCCAGTTTCTCGGTGAGCAGGGATTGACGCTTGGCGGCGGTGACAAACCGACGGGCGCTGACTATTCGAAGCTGCTTGCCGGCGTGCAGGATCGTCCCGACAGGGAGTTGATCCAGACCGTGCTGCTGCGCTCCATGTCACAGGCAGTCTATAGCACCGAAAATGTCGGGCATTTCGGGCTCTCCTATGATGCTTATGCTCACTTTACTTCGCCGATTCGCCGCTATCCGGATCTGCTGGTGCATCGGGCTCTGAAGCATGTGGGGAGGGGTGGCAAGCCGAAGGATTTTCACTATAGCGTGTCTGAACTGCAGGGAGTTGCGGAGCACTGCTCGACCACCGAGCGGCGTGCGGACGAGGCGACCCGGGATGCGATGGATACGCTCAAGTGCGAGTATCTGGTCGACAAGGTTGGCGAGGAGTTCGACGGCATCATCACCAGCGTCACAGGTTTTGGCCTGTTCGTGATGCTGGACAATATCTACGTGGACGGCCTGGTGCATATCACTGCGCTGGATCGCGACTATTTCCATTTTGATCCCATCGGGCATCGTCTCAATGGTGAGCGCAGCGGCATATCCTATCGCCTGGGGGATCCGCTGCGCATCCGTATCGCCGCTGTCAATATCGATGACCGCAAGATCGATTTTGTGCTTCCTGACGATGGCAAGGGCGGTGACAACAAGAGCCGTCCGAAAAAGCGTCCTCGCAATCGCAGTAATAAACAGGGCAATAAGCAGGGCAGTAAGCAGGGCGGTAAGCAGACAGGCAAACAGCCAGCCAAGCAAGCGAATAAGCAGTCCGACAAGCAGTCGAACAAGCAGCCCAGAAAACGCAGAAGACGTCGTTGATATGTTGTGCGGAAAATCAATCATGGGATGTGCAGAGGAACGAGGCGCATCAATCAAGATCGATGCGTTTCGTAAGCTCAGCACATCCTATAGGCGCATGCTTGTCAGGGTATGAGTGCGGCTAAAGTGAGCGACAAGGAACGTCTGATCGGCGGTATCCACAGCGTGCGCAACGTGCTGCGCCATGGTGCAGAATCGATCACCGATGCCTGGGTCGACAGCAGTCGACATGATAAACGCATCAGGGAGATCCTCTCCGAACTGCGCAGCCATCACATTGCATCTCAGCAAGTCAGCAAACAGCAAATCTCCGAACTGGCCCCCAATATCAATCATCAGGGAGTTCTGATCCGCACCAGGGCACCTGCTGCAACCAGCGAAGCGGAATTGCCCGGAATTTTGAAAAAGGTGGAGGGCCCCCTGCTGCTGCTGGTGCTAGACGGTGTTCAGGACCCACACAACCTTGGCGCCTGTTTGAGAACAGCTGATGCTGCGGGTGTGCATGCCGTGATTGCACCCAAAGACCGCAGCGTTGGTCTGACGCCGGTTGCCTGCAAGGTGGCCAGCGGCGCCGCAGAGAGGCTTCCCTTTATTCAGGTGACCAATCTTGCTAGAACCCTGAAGATGCTGGCGGACCAATTCGGCGTGTGGATCATCGGCGCCGCAGGCGAGGCGCAGCAGTCACTCTATGAAATTGACCTGAAAACACCGACTGTGCTGGTCATGGGCGGTGAAGAGAAGGGCATGCGCCGTTTGACCAGGGAGCATTGTGACCAGCTGGTGAGCCTGCCGATGTCAGGAACGGTTGAGAGCCTGAACGTCTCTGTCGCAACCGGTGTTGCGCTCTATGAGGTGGTGCGTCAGCGTTTGGAAAAGTGATCATTTCCTCCTCACGTTCTCCCTCACCCCAACCCAACCCTCTTCCCCAGGGGCGAGGGAGTTAAATCGGGTTTTCCATGGGTAAGTTTCTCTCTGCTCTGACTTTTTTCACACTGTTGCTTCCTCTGCCTGTGATGGCGGATGCAGTTCACGGCAGCATCGACAAACAGGTTCCTGTGCTGTTGATCAATGATGTCTACCGTCTGGATAATCTTCCCGGAGTTCGCACGCTGCGTCAGCAACTCGAAGCACAATATGGCGATGTGTTGATGCTGCATGCAGGGGATTTTCTGTTTCCTTCGCTGCTGAGCCGCAAGTTCAGAGGCGAACAGATGATCGATCTGCTGAATCAGTTGGATGGCGACCCTGATGCCGATGATCCGCTGATGTTTGTCACCATCGGCAATCATGAATTTGACAAACATCGACTGAAATATGCGGCTATGTTGTCGTCCCGCATGGATGGGTCGCAGTTTGAGTGGGTCAGTTCCAATATCAGCTATAAAAAAGATCAAGCCGGCAAACCGATGGTGCACAGCGGTCACCTGGTCCCTTCAAAACTGATCGAAGTCAATGGCGTCAAAGTCGGAATTTTCGGCTTGACCATTGACAGCATGCATCCGGCTTATGTCAAGAGTTTTTCCGACCCGGTCATGACGGCGCGTCACATGAGCGGGCAGCTGCGCAGCCTGGGGGCGGAGATTGTCATTGCGCTGACCCACCTGACCATGGATCAGGACAAGCAGATTCACCAGCAACTCGGCGGCAGGGGGCCGGATATCATCTTTGGGGGCCATGAACACAATCGGCAGATGGTCGAGGTCAACGGACGGTTTGTGATCAAGGCGGATGCGGATGCACTGACTGCCGCTGTCACTCTTATCAAGCCTGGAAAGGGTGCTTTGCCGATGGTGGAGAACCGCTTTGAGCAGATTCCGGGGAAACTTCAGCATGACCCGCAGATGGCTGCACGGGTTGCAGCCTGGAAGCAGCGTTTCGAACAGGAGTTTTGTCAGCAGAGAGCGCTTGGTGCGGAATGCCTGGGGGATGTTGTTGGTTATGCAGGCGTTGATCTGATAGCGGAAGAGCTGATGATCCGACGTTTTGAAACCAATGTCGGCAACTGGATTGCTGATGTCGCGCTGCAGCATTTCAGGGAGAAGGGGGCGCAAATCTCCTTCATTAATGCCGGTAGCCTGCGCATCAATCACAATCTTGCGAAAGGCGAGGCGATTACCCGCAGGCACCTGAATGAACTCTTTGCCTATCCCAATCACATGCTGGTGATCAAAATCAACGGGGCAATGCTGCAGCAGATTATCAGCCGGGCTGTGAGGCAGTGGACAGGCAACGGCCACTGGCTGCAGATAGCCGGATTTGCTTTTCGTCACGATCCGTACAGCGAGACAGCAGATCAACTGACCTTGCTGACAGCCGGTGGGGCGCGCGCCGTCGATCCAGGGGAGGAGATTCTGGCAGTCACCAATTACTACCTGATCGATGATAAAGGAGATCGGGATGGCTACGCTATGCTGCATCGCGATCTGATCGTTGACAAGAGTATGGAGCGTCCTAAACTGCGAGACATCGTCATCGGGGCGTTGCAGTCTGAGGGGCAAGAGGGCATCAATCCACAGGTTCACGGACGTATCTGCAACACGCAGCAGCAGGGTTCCTGCCTTGCTGTGGATGGAGTGAAGTAAAACCATATTTTCGTGCACATCCTATTCCGGCTCGAATAATGCGCGAGGTTAATGAGAACATGAGATTGCGCAGACAGATTGGGGAAATTGCTGAACTAAACTCTTTTTTTGACTATAAAAAAACCGCAAAATGGGTATAATGCTCCGTTACTTTCAGATAGATAGCGAAGCCCTCACAATGTTGCGAATTGCCCAGGATGCACTCACTTTTGACGATGTTCTGCTTCTTCCGGCGCACTCCGCCGTACTTCCCAAAGATGTCAATCTCTCTACCCGCCTGACACGGGGCATCGACCTGAATATTCCGCTGGTCTCTGCGGCGATGGATACCGTTACCGAGGCAAAACTGGCAATCACCCTGGCGCTGGAAGGTGGTCTGGGGATCGTGCACAAGAACATGACGCCACAGGAGCAGGCGGCCGAGGTGCTGAAAGTCAAAAAATACGAAAGCGGCGTGGTGCGTGATCCGATTACCGTCTCTCCGGATACCACCATCGGCGAGGTGATGGAGATAACCCGCATCAACCATATCTCCGGTGTCCCTGTGGTGGATGGTTCCGACCTGGTGGGGATCGTCACCGGTCGCGATTTGCGTTTCGAAACTCGTCCAGGCGATCCTGTAAAAAATATCATGACCCGCAAAAAGGATCTGGTGACAGTCCAGGAGGGCGCCAGTCGCGATGAGGTCAAGGCGCTGCTGCACAACCATAGGATCGTGAAGGTGCTGGTGGTCAACGGCGATTTTAAACTGCGCGGTTTGATCACCGTCAAGGATATCCAGAAAGCCACCGATTTCCCCAATGCCTGTCGCGACAGCGAGGAGCGCCTGCGTGTTGGCGCCGCTGTGGGGGTTGGCGCAGGAACAGAGGAACGGGTTGCCGCACTGGTTGAGGCCGGTGTCGATGTGATTGTTGTCGATACGGCGCACGGGCACTCTCGGGGTGTGCTCGAGCGGGTTGCCTGGGTGAAATCCAACTACCCGCAGATCCAGGTCATTGGCGGAAATATTGCAACTGGAGCGGCCGCGAAGGCGCTGGCGGAAGCAGGTGCAGATGCTGTCAAGGTGGGTATAGGTCCGGGCTCGATTTGCACCACGCGCATCGTTGCGGGAGTCGGTGTGCCGCAGATTACGGCTGTTTCGAATGTTGCCGAGGCGCTGAAAGATACTGATGTTCCCGTGATTGCCGATGGCGGCCTGCGCTACTCAGGTGATATCGCCAAGGTGCTGGCCGCGGGGGCGCATGCGGTGATGATCGGCGGTTTGTTTGCCGGAACCGACGAATCCCCCGGTGAGGTTGAGATCTTCCAGGGGCGCTCCTATAAATCCTATCGCGGTATGGGCTCGATCGGCGCCATGTCCGGCAAGAGCGGCTCTTCAGACCGCTATTTTCAGGAAGACACAAAGGATTCCGACAAGCTGGTTCCGGAAGGGATCGAGGGCCGTGTTCCCTACAAGGGGCCGGTGCTTAGTGTCATTGACCAGCTCAACGGCGGTATTCGTTCGAGCATGGGCTATACAGGCTGCGCCACTATCGAAGAGATGCGCAGTCAACCTGAGTTTGTGCGCGTTACCAGCGCGGGCATGCAGGAGTCGCATGTGCATGATGTGACGATCACCAAGGAAGCGCCGAATTACCGCAGGGATTGATAGATTGTTCCCTAACGGTGAAAGGCTTTATACAATCTTGACTCTCGCAAAGTCGCAAAGCTCGCGAAGAAAAAACCTTTGCGTCTTTGCGTCTTGGCGAGAGATTAAGAATGCTTTTTTCCTTAGTCTGT
>JAUXDV010000123.1 GCA_030620735.1 Gammaproteobacteria bacterium | reverse complement strand
CAGTGGTGGCCCGCGATGGATTTCAGGGAGGCCTTTGTCATCTGGCGGGGGCTGGGTGTGAATTACGAGTTCGGCGTACTCGAGATCGATGCGAGAACCGCCATTCACATGACGCATCGTATCGGTGCACTGATCACTCTGGTGATTGTCGCGGTGCTGGCGATGCGCCTGCTGCGTGGTGAATCAGGCAGTTTGCGCACATTAGGAGCGCTGTTGCTCGGAGTGCTGCTGCTGCAGATCAGCCTGGGCATCGCCAATGTGCTGGGGCATCTGCCGCTGCCTGTGGCGGTAGCGCACAACGGCGGAGCAGCGCTGCTTCTGCTGACGCTCATCACGACTCTATGGATGTCACGACGACAGGAATGAAGATGCCATGACCAAACAATTTCGCAGCGTAAAAATAGTGACTTTTATCTTGACCGGTCTGCTTGCGCTTGCCGCGGGCGTCGTCATCTGGTCGCAACTCCAGCAGCCTGCCGCGACGCCGGCAGTCAGCCACATAGAGACCCGCAGCGCGACGCTGCTGCCGCAACTGAGGAGTTTGCAGCCCTTCTCTTTGAGTGATCAGCATGGCCGGCCATTCACCAATCAAACGCTGCAGGGCCGCTGGACCTTCCTCAGCTTTGGTTATACGCACTGCCCGGATATCTGTCCCACGACACTCGCCATGCTCACCAGCATGGAGAAACAGCTGCAGGCATCGGACAACGCCGCAGAGTACCAAATCGCCTTCGTTTCGGTCGATCCCGAGCGCGATACGCAGCAGCGGCTGGCGGAGTATATCGACTTTTTCAATCCCGCATTTCTGGGGGTGAGCGGGGATGACAGTGAACTGCAGCGGCTCACCCGGCCGCTGGGAATTCTCTATGTAAAGGTGACGACCGAAAACAGCGCCATGGGCTATGTCATGGATCACTCGGCATCGATCGTACTGGTGGATCCGCAGGGGCGTTACTATGCATTGTTCAGTTCACCCCACGATCCGGATGACATGGCGCAAGACTTTATGACTATTACAAAAAATATTGAGGAGAAATAACATGGCGCAATCAATCGATGTTCAGCAGCACCCTTCGGTTTCAGTCCACATCAATGAGATCACGCTCGATCATCCATGGCAGTGGGTTGCTGCAGGGTGGAGGGACTTTAAAAATATTCCCGTTCTCAGCGCGATCTACGGTTCGATATTTTTCGTTGCAAGCTTGCTGTTGACGATGCTGGTTTTTTCCAGCGGCTCCTTTTTTCTGGTTCCGCCGCTGACGGCCGGTTTTTTCCTGGTGGCGCCCATATTGTGCGTATTTCTATATGATGCGAGTCGAAAACTGGGTGAAGGAGAGAGTGTCAGCTTTGCTGATACCTGTAAAACCTGTCAGAAAAACCCATTCAACCTGGTTGTGATGGGCTTGATATTGATGATGGTGCTGGTGTTCTGGATGATGATCGCAAATCTGATCTTCGCCATCTTCTTTTCAGGTTTGACATTGAAGTTTGATGATTTCATCTCCACCCTGTTTCTGTCAGGAAACAGTACGGCATTTTTGGCAGCCGGCTTGATCTCAGGCGGAATTATTGCCCTGCTGGTGTTCACCATGACTGTGGTATCAATTCCGATGCTGATAGACAGGGATATCAACGCATTCGATGCGATCGCTGCAAGTTACAACGCCGTTTTGAAAAATCCGCGTCCAATGATGTTGTGGGCAGCGATTATTGTGATGTTCATGGTTATCGGCATACTCTCATTCTATCTGAGCTTCATCATCTCCATGCCCGTCATAGGCTACGCTACCTGGCACGCCTATCGTGACCTTGTTGCGGTTGAATAAGGGGAGAGATGAGCTCTTTACTCTCCCGCTCTGCAGCATGGTTCGTCATTATCCTCATTGGCGTGATCTGGTTCATGCTGCCTGGCTATCGCGACCTGGTTGAACCCGACGAGGGGCGCTATGCCGAGATACCGCGCGAGATGGTTGCCTCCGGCGACTGGGTGACGCCGCGTCTGAATGGCTTTAAGTATTTCGAAAAGCCTGCGCTGCAATACTGGATGACGGCAGCGACTTTCAAGCTCTTTGGTGAGAGCAATGCCACCGCGCGTCTGTGGGTCATGGCGGCAGGATTTGCCGGTGCTTTGTGGATGCTGTTTGTCGCAGGGCGTTTGTGGGGCAGGGAGGCCGGCTATTATGCCTTCCTGATCCTCTCCAGCAGCCTGCTCTATGTCGTGCTTGGCCACCTGCTGATTCTCGATATGACGCTCAGCGTGTTTATGGCCGGGGCTCTTGGGGCCGTGCTGATGGCTCAGTCAAGGCGCGATTCGAGCAAGCAGGTGCGCAACTGGATGCTGCTTGCGTGGCTCATGACAGGCCTTGCCGTACTCTCCAAAGGACTGGTCGGGATCGTGCTTCCGGGCGCGGCGATAGTTATCTACTCCCTATGGCAGCGGGACTGGGTGCTGTGGAAGCATCTGCATCCGGGCAAGGGGTTGCTGCTCCTGCTGCTGGTTACGGCGCCATGGTTCGTCATGGTGAGCATTGCCAATCCGGAGTTCGCGGAGTTCTTTTTTATTCATGAACACTTTGACCGCTACACCTCCGATGTGCATGGCAGAGAGGAGGCACTGTGGTACTTTTTACCGATATTGCTGCTGGGCCTGTTTCCCTGGATTTGGATCGGTATGCGTGCCTTGCTGCGCCCCGGTTTTCAGTGGCTGCCGCAAAAATCATCCGGTTTCGATGCTGAGCGTCTGCTGTGGGTTTATGTCGTTTTTATGTTTCTCTTTTTTTCGCTTGGACGTTCGATGCTGGCGCCCTATCTGCTGCCGCTGTTCCCTCCGCTTGCACTGCTGATGGCGCGGCAGTTGAAGCCAGATGCAAATGTCACTATGGCAGTCTGGCCGCTGATTGGCTTTGGCGTCCTGCTGGTTGGCGCCAGCTTTTTCGCTGAGCAGTTTGCAACGCAGAAAGTCTCTGTCGAACACATCAACAGCTTTCGCAACTGGGCTCTTCCTGCTGCATTGATTATGATTGCCGGGGGGCTGGTGGCGCGCTATCTATTCGCTGCAAGGGGAGTCAAAGCAGTCACAACACTGGCTGTTGCCGCTCTGCTGTCGATGCAGCTGCTGATGCTGGGTTATCAGCACCTGGGTGAGTACCGTTCAAGCAGAAAACTGGCTGATGTGATACAACCCTATCTCGAAACGGACACTATCGTCTATAGTGTAGGGATCTACCCGCAGTCACTGCCGTTCTATCTGGGGCGGACGCTTCAATTGGCGAACACAACATCTGAACTGAAGATGGGCATCGAGCAGGAGCCTGATAAATGGATTCCGGACATGCAGAGTTTTCGTGCCCGCTGGCTGCAGGAGAAGGGGCAGTCTGTGGCTGTTTTTCGCCTCAAGGATTATCAACGTTTGAAGGGCGACGGGTTTCCAATGGTCCTGATTTATAAAGATACTAAAAAAGCGGCGGTGACAAGAAGATGACGTTGTCTGGTTTTCTGTTGATTCTCACTGGTGTGCTGCTCAATGCCGTAGCCCAGCTGGCGCTTAAGGCGAGTGTCAAAGGGATGGGGGCCATCTCCCTGAGCGTTTCCGGCTCTTCCGGAGTGGCTTTGAGATTGATGTCCGAACCCTGGTTATGGGTCGGCCTTTTTTGCTATGGCATCAGTGTGATCATCTGGATACTCGCACTCTCGCGGGTGGATGTCAGTATCGCCTATCCGATGCTCTCCATCGGCTATGTCGTCAACGCTTTTGCTGCATGGATGCTGTTTGGCGAGGTGTTGAGTGTCGCCAAACTCGGTGGTATCGGGATCATCATCATTGGCGTCTACATCCTGGCGAGAGCATGAATATGAGCATATTGCCATTTACACGCCCGACTCTGGGAGATGAAGAGCAGCAGGCTGTGAATGAAGTGCTGGCATCCGGCTGGCTGACAACGGGGCCAAAGGTTGAAGCTCTGGAGCAGGCGCTGGCGGACTATATTGGCGGCGGCGTGAGCGTACGCCTCTTCAACTCCGCCACCAGCGCCCTGGAGGCGACGCTTATTGCGTTGAATGTCGGCCCCGGAGATGAGGTGATACTCCCCGCCATGAGCTTTACCGCGACAGCCAACGTCGTGGTCAGAGTCGGGGCCACTCCGGTGTTTGTCGATGTCAACCTGGTGAGCCGCAACCTTTCAGTAGAACAGGTGAAAGCAGCCGTGACACACCGCACCAGGGCAGTGCTGCCGGTTCATTTCGCCGGTTTGGCGGTGGAGATGCAGCCTTTATATGACCTGGCTGAACGCTGCCGGCTCATCGTCATCGAAGATGCTGCCCAGGCTATCGGCAGCAAGATTGACGGCAGAAATATCGGCGCAGCAGGCAACCCGGTCTGTTTTAGTTTTCACCCCAACAAGAATATGACCACCATCGAAGGCGGCGCCATTGCAAGCAGCGACATGCGGCTGCTGCGCCGCATCGAGCGCATTCGTTTTCATGGCATCGAAAGAGATGCGCAGGGCAATATGGATGTTCCTGAATGGGGCGGCAAGATGAATCTTGCCGATGTCAATGCGGCGATCGGCCTGGTGCAGCTCTCCAGGCTGGATGCTTTCAACCGCCGTCGGCGTGAACTGGCGCAGGCCTATATCAGGCTGCTGCCGCAGCATGCGGCGCTGGTGATCCCGATGGATCAACCAGGCCATAGCTGGCACATGCTGTGCATATGCATCGATTTCGCTGCTTTGGGGATGTCGAGAAACACGTTTCAGCAGCGCTTGCGGAAGCTGGGAGTCGGCAGTGGTGTACACTATCCGGCGATGCACCTGTTTTCGCTCTATCGGAGTTACGGCTACGGACCCGGGGATTTTCCCGAGGCGGAGCGTATCGGGGAACAGACACTGACGCTGCCGCTTTTTCCAGCTATGCAGGACGCTGATGTCGAACAGGTTTGTGCTGCAGTGAGTCAATTACTTTCCGTAGAGGATGCAACATGACGCCAATGGATGAATTGGAAGAGGACGAATTTCCGCTCATTTCCGTGGTCGTGCCGGCTTATAACGAAGAGGATGTGCTGCCTGCACTCTTCCCCCGGCTCTATGCAGCCCTGGATGCGCTTGAGCGCAGTTACCAGGTGATTTTTGTGGATGACGGCAGTCGTGACCGCACCGCCTCGCTGCTGCGCGAGCAGTACGATCGGCGTCCGACGCAGACCAACCTGGTGTGTCTGCGCACCAATGCCGGTCAGCATGCGGCCATTCTTGCCGGATTCAACTACTCCACCGGGCGCTATGTCATCACCCTGGATGCAGATCTGCAGAATCCTCCGGAAGAGATCGGCAAACTGCTTGAGAAGCTCGAAGAGGGGCATGACTATGTCGGCACCATCCGGCGTGAGCGCAGGGACAGCTGGTGGCGTGACTGGGCGTCAAAGGTAGTCAACCGCCTGCGTGAACGCATCACCAATATTCATATGACCGATCAGGGCTGTATGCTGCGCGGATACTCCCGGGATATCATCGATGCCATCCTCGAATCCGAGGAGAGCAATACCTTTATTCCCGCGCTTGCCTACCTCTATTCGGGCAATCCTGTGGAGGTGGTGGTGGAGCATGAGGAGCGAGTTGCTGGCGATTCCAAATATCCGCTGCACAAGCTGATTCAGCTCAATTTTGATCTCATGACAGGTTTCTCGCTGGTGCCGCTGCAGCTTTTCTCCATTACCGGTTTTCTGCTCTCCGTGCTGTCACTCCTGTTTGTTGTCTTTCTTGTGGTTCGGCGTTTGCTGATTGGTCCGGAAGTGGGGGGCGTTTTTACACTCTTCGCCATCCTCTTTTTTCTCATTGGCATCATGCTGTTTGGCATCGGCTTGCTGGGTGAGTACGTGGGACGCATCTATGTCCAGGCGCAGGGACGTCCGCGTTACCTGCTGCGCAGAGTGGTCAGGCAGCAGCGAGAGGATGCCATCCCTGCCGTTATTGAAGACGATGCCGATATGAAGGAGTTGGCTTGACAGCAAGACCCTCCGTGGTGGTGTTTGCCTACCACCAGGTAGGTTTCCGCTGCCTGTCGGTATTGCTGGCTCATGGGGTGGATGTGCGCCTGGTGCTGACCCATGGGGATAATCCGCATGAAACCATCTGGTGGCAGAGCGTTGCCGCGTTGGCGCACCGG
>JAUXDV010000040.1 GCA_030620735.1 Gammaproteobacteria bacterium | reverse complement strand
CTACTGCAACTTCCCATGGCACTGTTTGTATTTTTTGCCGGATCCACAGGGACAGGGCTCATTGCGTCCGATCTTGCGATCTGTACGCACATACGGCTGCGCCTTATCATCTTCTGCAGACCCCGGTTGTGCAGAAGCGTCATCATCTTTATTGCCAAAACCGGTGAATTCCTCATGCTTGAACTGGATGTCAGGCATCTCATGTTCAGGAAGTTCCAGCGGATCCTGAGGTTTGATCTGAACCCGTGAGAGGATATTAACCACATCTTGCTTGATATTATCCAGCATCTCGGAAAACATCGCGAAAGCTTCGCGCTTGTACTCCTGCTTGGGGTTCTTCTGCCCATAGCTGCGCAGATGAATTCCCTGGCGAAGATAATCCATCGCGGCCAGGTGCTCTTTCCAGTGGCGATCGAGTGACTCCAGCATTACGCCCTTTTCAAATTGACGCATCTGTTCTGCGCCTACGAGCTCTTCCTTGTCGGCATAACTCGCCTCCATCTCTTCGAGGATACGCTGCCGCAGTCCATCCTCATGCAGATCATGATCCTCATCGAGCCACTTCTGCAGCGGCAGCTGCAGCTCATACTCATGCTGCAGCGACTCTTCCAGGCCGGCAACATCCCACTGCTCATCGAGGCTTTGCGGCGGGATAAAGGTATCGACAAGGTTGCTGAGAACCTCTTCACGCATTGCCCCGACAGTGTCAAAGATGTCATCAACCTCCATCAACTCACTGCGCTGCTGATAGATGACCTTGCGTTGATCATTGGCGACATCATCGTACTCCAGCAACTGCTTGCGGATATCGAAGTTGCGCCCCTCCACCTTGCGCTGGGCGTTCTCGATCGCCTTGTTGACCCACGGGTGCTCGATGGCTTCGCCCTCCTCCATGCCCAGCTTCTGCATCAGCGAACCAACGCGGTCCGAGGCAAAGATGCGCATCAAATCGTCCTGCAACGAGAGATAGAAACGGCTCGAACCCGCATCGCCCTGACGCCCCGAGCGCCCGCGCAGCTGGTTGTCAACCCGGCGGGATTCATGACGTTCGGTGCCGATAACGTGCAATCCGCCGGCATCGAGAACCTCTTGATGACGACCTTTCCACTGCTGCACAACCTCCTCTTTACGCTTCTCATCAGAGGCATCTCCCAGCGTCAGAATGTCAGCATCGAGGCTGCCCCCAAGCACGATATCAGTACCGCGACCGGCCATGTTGGTTGCAATAGTCACGGCGCCGGGTTGTCCCGCCTGTTCGATGATATGCGCTTCACGTTCATGCTGCTTGGCGTTGAGCACCTCGTGCGGAATGTCGTTTTTGGTCAGCAGTTCGTCCATCAACTCCGAGACATCAATCGAGGCCGTACCGACCAGCACAGGCTGTCCGCGCTTCACGCAGTCGCGGATATCCTCCATGATGGCCTGGTACTTCTCTTTGGGCGTGAGGTAGATCAGGTCGGTGTGGTCGGCCCGAACCATCTCTTTATGCGTCGGGATAACCACCACTTCCAGACCATAGATCGACTGCAGTTCGAATGCCTCGGTATCTGCAGTACCGGTCATGCCGGAGAGCCTCTTATAGAGACGAAAGTAGTTCTGGAAGGTCACCGATGCCAGAGTCTGGTTCTCGTGCTGGATCGCAACCCCCTCCTTGGCCTCGACAGCCTGGTGTAGCCCTTCAGACCAGCGGCGCCCCGCCAGGGTGCGGCCGGTGAACTCGTCAACGATGACAATCTCGCCATTGCGGACGATATAATCGACATCTTTGTTGAAAATCGCATGCGCTCGCAGCGCAGCGTTGATATGGTGCATCAGGGCAATGTTGGCCGAGTCGTAGAGACTGGCATTCTCCGCCAGCAAGCCGGCATCCGTGAGCATCTGCTCCACGTGCTCGTGCCCGTCATCACTGAGAAACGTGGCTTTGGACTTCTCGTCAACAGCGTAGTCACCCGGGCCGAAATCAGGTTTTCCCTCTTCGTTGGTAATCGGCTCCTGACGCGTCAACTGAGGTATCAACTTGTCGATTTCAGTATAGAGCGACTGGTCGCCTTCGGTAGGACCGGAGATAATCAGCGGTGTTCGCGCCTCGTCGATGAGGATGGAGTCCACCTCGTCAACGATGCCGAAAAAGAGTCCGCGTTGAACGCGTTGCTCGGCCTGAAACGCCATGTTGTCACGCAGATAGTCGAAACCATACTCGTTGTTGGTGCCATAGGTGATATCGGCGGCATAGGCCTGCTGGCGCGTCGCCTTTTTCAAATGCAAAAAACCGCTCTCCACCCCGTCACTCTCTGCATCGAACAGAAATGAGGAGTCGTCCGGTCCACCGCCGGAGGATTGAATGATACCGACAGAGAGTCCCAGAAAGTCATACAGACGGCTCATCCATTCGCCGTCACGCCGCGCCAGATAGTCATTGACGGTGATGAGATGCACGCCTTTTCCCGGCAGCGCATTGAGATAGGCGGCCAGGGTTGCGACCAGGGTTTTGCCTTCACCGGTACGCATCTCGGCGATCTTGCCCTGATGCAGCACCATGCCGCCGATCAGTTGGACATCGAAGTGGCGCATATTCAGCACCCGGCGACTGCCTTCGCGCACGGCTGCAAAAGCCTCCGGAAGCAAGTCGTCCAGGGACTCTCCCTGCTTCAGGCGCTGACGAAACTCGGTCGTTTTCGCCTTGAGTTCCTCATCGGAGAGAGCTTCAAACTCCGGCTCGAGCTTGTTGGTGCTCTCGATTTCCTTGCGCATGCGCTTGACTAGCCGCTCGTTGCGGCTGCCGAAGATTTTGGATAGTAATTTGGCCATGGTATTACCACTAATAATTCAGCCGCATATTCTAACCTAAAATGGATATGCGGGTTGAATTTAGTCACTCTGAAAATCCCTTTTTTTCACCACGGAACACACTGAACACACGGAATATTTGAGTTTTTATGTTGTTTTTTTCCGTGTATTCTGTGTGTTCCGTGGTTTCTTTTTTCAAACAGATGAGCGACAAGCAACACTACCAGCAAAAATTCGAACGCATCGCAAAGCAGACACTCTTTCCTGTACTGGAAGAAGAGACGCAGTCGTTTGTGCGCGAACAGGCCTGCTACTATCGTTTTACGCTGCAGGAGTTGCGGCAGATCACTGAGTATGCCAATGATCTGAAGATGTGGGGTGGAGAACAGATTGAACAGCTATGGCCATCATTTTCACGCAATTCACAGGATCCCAGGCAGCAGAAAAAACTGCTGATGAAGCACATTGGTCAAGAGTGGCAGCGGCAGCGGCAGCGGCCGAACCGCTACCCTGCCCGCAAAGAGCATCGCCAGTTACCTGTCAAGGTAGAGGTCAGTGTAGCCAAAAAAGAGCAGCTGGGATTAGGCTATTGCCCTGTCGCTTCGCCGAAAACCCGCTGCTGCAACCTGCTGACTCTGGATGCTGTCGACAACTGCGGCTATGGCTGCTCCTACTGCAGTATCCAGTCATTTTTTACCGGCAACGAGGTCGCATTTGACAGTCACTTTGGCGAGAAGCTCAAACAGATTCCGATCGACCCTGAGCGTATCTATCACATCGGCACGGGTCAATCTTCAGACTCACTGATGTGGGGCAACAGCAATAGAGTGCTGGACGACATTCTCGAGTTTGCCGGCGATCACCCCAATGTCATTCTGGAACTGAAGACCAAATCGGCCAATATCTCACATCTGCTGAAGAGCGAGCTGCCGCCCAACCTGATCTGCAGCTGGTCACTGAACCCGCAGACAATCATTGACAACGAGGAGCATGGCAGTGCTTCACTGCAGAAACGACTCGATGCCGCCCGCCAGCTGGCCGCAAAGGGCTGCGTTGTCGGCTTCCATTTCCATCCCATGATTCACTATCAGCAGTGGAGAGAGGGTTACGCGGAGATTTTCCAGAAAATTCAGCAAGACTTCTCACCGCAGCAGGTGGCGATGATCTCTCTCGGCACCCTGACTTTCATCAAGCCCGTCATCAAAAAGATTCGTCAACAGGGCTTCAGCAGCCAGATACTCAAGATGCCAATGGTGGAAGCCGACGGCAAACTCTCTTACCCCGATGAGATCAAGCTCGAGATGTTTTCACACGCCTGGCAGAGTTTCTCCAGCGAGTGGCAAGAGCAGGTTTTTTTCTATCTCTGCATGGAGAACCAGCGATTATGGAAACCGGTTTTCGGTTATGAGTATGCCTCGAACGATGCTTTCGAGCAGGCCATGAAGTCGAGTTATATGCAGAAAATTGATATAACCACAAAAGAGAGAACCACGAAAAGCACGAAATAAAAAAAAAGAAAATCACACTGGTTCCCACGGTCCCCCGTGGGAACCCATACATAGAACGGAAAATTCCAGGGAATCGAGTTATGGATAACAAAATATGCATTCCCACGCAGGAGCATGGGAACGAGGGAATGGATTGTCCCTTTTCGTGTTTTTCGTGACTTTCGTGGTAAAAGCTTTTTTGTCCTACTCGGAGAGAAGATCCTCGGCTGAATCCTGCTGCTGCGGGGGTTTTAATCCCAGATAGCGCCATGCCGCATTTGTCGCCATGCGTCCGCGTGGCGAGCGCATCAAAAAACCCTGCTGGATCAGATAAGGCTCGAGCACATCCTCGATGGTGCCGCGCTCTTCGCCGATCGCCGCGGCAAGAGAGTCCACACCGACGGGGCCGCCCTCAAACTTCTCGATGATGGCTGACAACAGACGTCTGTCCATGTGGTCAAAACCGTTCTTGTCAACATTGAGCATGACCAGCGCCAGGTCGGCCACTTCGGCATTGATCCTGCCATCGGCCTTGACGTCCGCATAGTCACGCACACGCCGCAGCAGGCGGTTGGCAATGCGTGGTGTTCCGCGTGAGCGCCGCGCGATCTCGTGTGCGCCGGGCTTGTCCAGACTCAGATTAAGAATCCCGGCGGAGCGTCGCACGATATGCGTCAGATCCTCTGTCGAGTAGAACTCCAGCCGCTGCACAATGCCAAAGCGGTCACGCAACGGTGAAGTGAGCAGCCCTGCCCTGGTGGTTGCTCCCACCAGTGTAAATGGGGGCAGATCGAGTTTGATAGAGCGCGCCGCAGGGCCCTCGCCGATCATGATGTCGATCTGGTAATCCTCCATTGCAGGGTAGAGCACCTCCTCGACCACCGGACTGAGACGGTGTATCTCATCGATAAAGAGTACATCATGAGGTTCGAGATTGGTCAGCAATGCCGCCAGATCTCCCGCCTTTTCCAGCACGGGCCCTGATGTCTGGCGCAGACTCGCCTGCATCTCGTTGGCAATGATGTGCGCCAGCGTGGTTTTGCCAAGACCGGGGGGACCAAAGATCAGCACGTGGTCCAGCGCCTCGGAGCGCCCGCTTGCGGCCTGGATAAAGATATCCATCTGCTCACGCACCACCGGCTGACCGACATAATCTTTTAATTGTTTGGGGCGAATGGCGCGATCGATGAGCGCCTCTTCACCACCCTCCTGAGGGCTGATCAGTCGTTCAATTTCTGACATATTCAGATGATATCCTAGGCAATCTCATGAATCTTTTTATATGAACCACAGATTAAGGTGACTTCTCAATAACTCCGTTCATTGTTCGAGACGGTGTAGGATGCTGCTTATCACGGTTTTATTGAGATGTTGCAGATTAAGACTATAAAAATATCTGTGTTTATCTGTGTTCATCTGTGGTTAAAAAACTATTTTCTGATCAACGACTGCAGGGCTGCGCGAATCAGCTCTTCACTGCTGAGCCCTTCTGCTTCGACGGACTTGACCAGACGGTTCGCCTCTACGGGCCTGTAACCCAGTGCGACCAGCGCGCTGACCGCTTCGCTCGAGGGAGACTCCTGTACAGCGGCAGGCGCTGCTGCCGATGAAGTCAGCGCTGATCCTGTCACCACCAGCTTGTCCTTCATCTCGATAATCAAACGCTGCGCCGTCTTCTTGCCAACCCCCGGGATACGCACCAGCGCGGTAACGTCCTCATTTTGAATACACAGAGAAAACTCGCCCGCATTCATGCCGGAGAGAATTGCCAGCGCCATTTTCCCGCCGACTCCGCTGATCTTCAGCAAGGTGCGGAACAGCAGACGTTCCTGCTCCTGATAGAAGGCATACAGCACATGCGCATCATCCCTGATCATCAGATGCGTGAACAGGATGATGTGCTCTCCGACTGCTGGCAGTTCGTAGAAGGTGGACATCGGCGCTTCAATTTCGTAGCCGACGCCATTCACATCCAGCATCAGAAACGGCGGCTGTTTGAGGATAATTTCACCACGCAGACGACCGATCACCAGCTGACTCCACGCTTCAGACGCTGTGTTGTCTCTGACATATGCGCATGACACAGCGCTACGGCCAGGGCATCACCCTGATCTTCGCTGAGCGGCTGGTTGATACTAAGCATCACTCTGACCATATGTCCGACCTGACCCTTTTCAGCAGTTCCGGTGCCGACCACAGCCTGCTTGACCAGGCGTGGTGTATATTCGGCAACCGATAATTTAGCGACAACCAGCGCGCTGATTGCAGCCCCCCTCGCCTGCCCCAGCTTCAACGCCGAATTGGGGTTTCGCGCCATGAAGACCTGCTCGACTGCAGCTTCCAGCGGATGGTATTCAGCGATAATCTCCTCGATTCCCTGATAGATGATTCCCAGGCGCTGGCAGAACTCCTCCTTGCCGGTGCGGATGCGGCCGCTGACGACATGCTGGCTGTTGCGTCCGTCAGAATCGATAATGCCGTAGCCGGTATATCTTGAACCCGGATCGATGCCGATAATTCGTCGCATCGCTAGCGAGACCGAGTCTGAGACTTACAATGCATGGAAGTCCTAATAATCTCTCGCAAAGACGCAAAGGGGTTTTCTTGGCGTCCTTTGCGCCTTTGCGAGAGATAAAGTGAAAACTCGAATCATATGTAAAGATATTAGCCTCTCGAAAAACACTAGAATCAGCCCAGCGAATCCAGAACTTCCTGCGGGATATCCGCATTGCTGTAGACCTCCTGGACATCATCCAGATCTTCCAGCAGATCGATCATTTTCAGCATACTCTCAGCCTCTTTGGCATTCAGAGTCGCCTCTGTTGATGCTGTGAATGTAACCTCTGCATGCACGGCTTCCAGGTCATCCCCGAGCAATGCATCACGCACCGCTTCAAAATCTTCAGGCGTGGTCATGACATCGACCGAGCCGTCATCATTGGAGATCACATCTTCAGCGCCGGCATCCAGCGCCCCCTCCATGATGGCGTCTTCATCCGCGCCGGCATCAAAACTGATGATGCCCTGCTTGCTGAAGAGATAGGCAACCGAACCAGCAGTGCCCAGATTGCCGCCATACTTGGTAAACGCATGGCGCACCTCGGCGGCGGTGCGGTTGCGATTATCGGTCATGCAGTCGGCGATCACAGCCGCACCGCCAGGGCCGTATCCCTCATAACGAATCTCTTCATAGTTGCCATCCTCATCACCACCGGCTCCCTTCTTTACCGCCCGATCGATGGTGTCCTTCGGCATGTTGGTTCCTTTTGCCTTGTCGATGGCAAGACGCAGACGTGGATTGCTGTCGATGTCACCGCCACCTGCTCGCGCCGCCACTGTGATCTCCCGGATCACCTTGGTCCAGATTTTCCCACGCTTTTTGTCATTCGCCGCTTTCTTGTGCTTGATGTTGGCCCATTTACTGTGTCCAGCCATGTGATGCCTCTTTTTTAATTATGCAGTTCATTAGATTCTATCAGGAAAAAAAAGACTGAGTGCTGAGGAGTGAGGACTCAGTCGTATGTTTTCCCAGTCCTCAGTCCCGAGTCTTGGTTTTTATGCAATGAACCCTGTTTTTTTGAGCAGCGCTTCATCGATCTCAACTTTTTCACCGGGGATTGCCGCCTTGTCGCCCAGCAGCAGGCGTTCGAGATACCTGGCGATCAGGTCCACCTCCAGGTTGACCTCGGAACCTGCCTGGTAATCTCCCATGATGGTCTCTTTGAGCGTATGCGGTACGATATTGAGTTCGAACCTGGCGCCATCGACAGCATTGACTGTCAGGCTGGTTCCATCGATGCAAATCGACCCCTTGTGGGCGATATAGCGCGCCAGCAGAGCTGGAGCCTCGATCAAGAAGCACACCGAACGGCCGTCATCACTGCGGCTGATGACCGTACCGACGCCATCGACATGACCACTGACCAGGTGTCCGCCCAGACGCGTCGCCAGGGTCAGCGCTTTTTCCAGGTTGACGGGGCTGCCGGTTTTCAGCCCTCCCAGCGAGGTCAGCAGTAAGGTCTCATTGGAGACATCGGCAGAGAAACTCTTTGCCGTGAGTTCTACTGCAGTCAGGCAGACGCCATTGACTGCGATGCTGTCGCCCAGCGATACATCGCCGAGATCAAGCTTGCCCGTGTTGATCTGCAGGCGCATGTCGCCGCTTCGCGGCTGCAGATCAGCGATGCTTCCCTGCGCCTGGATAATACCTGTAAACATATCAATCTCTCTCCGGGGTGAGTATCAATCTAAAATCGGGACCAATCTGGCGAACATCTTTGATGCTCAACGGGATGCGCTGCGCCATCTGCTGCAGGCCCGGCAGGTTGAAGAGTCCGCGTGCGCTGTTGCCCATCAGGTGCGGCGCCATGTAGATGACCAGCTCATCGATGATGCCAGCCTGTAGTGCAGCACCTGCAAGCGTTGGACCAGCCTCGATCAGCAACTCATTGATCTCCCGCTGCGCCAGCTGCTCACACAGCAGTGATAGTGAAACCTGCGGCTCATCGGCATGGACCAGCATTTCTGCTCCCGCCTGCTGCAGCGCATCCCGGCGCGGTGCATCTATACTCGTGGTGACAATCAGTGTGGCGCTGGATTCCTGAGTCTGCAGAATTTTAGCATCGACGGGGGTGCGCAGTGATGAATCGACAACTACCCGCAGCGGTTGGCGGATATCCGCGGCATCTTCGACGCCGGGCAAATCCTCTGCCTGAAGGCGCACCGTCATGGACGGGTCATCCGCCAGCACGGTGCCGATGCCGGTCACAATGGCTGAACTGCGCGCCCGCAAACGATGCACATCGCGTCTCGATGCATCCGAGCTGATCCACCGGCTTTCGCCGCTGGCCATTGCGGTGCGTCCATCGAGACTCATCGCCAGCTTGCAGCGCACATAGGGGCGAGCCGCACTCATACGCCGGATGAACCCCGGATTCAGCGCTTTCGCCTCCTCTTCCAGCAGCCCGCTTTCAACAACGATTCCCGCCGCGCGCAACTGCTCCAGCCCTTTTCCGGCAACCAGCGGATTGGGGTCCTGCATGGCGACAACAACCCGTTCGACTCCCGCATCGATCAATGCATCACTGCATGGCGGAGTGCTGCCATGGTGGCAACAGGGTTCCAGCGTGACATAGGCCGTGCTGCCCCGGGCATTTTTTCCGGCATTTACAAGCGCCGCTTTTTCAGCATGAGGCAAACCGGCGCGGTAGTGCCACCCCTCGCCAACAATTTCATCACCTTTGACCAGCACGCAGCCGACACGCGGATTCGGATCGGTCGTATAGATGCCACGTTCAGCAAGCTGCAACGCACGCGCCATCCACTTGCTGTCGCTCACTTTTTCTCCATCGATTCGGGGGATGAATCATGATCATCTTGCCCTTCAGATGCCGGCAGCGTCTGTAATTTTTCAATCTCTTCACGGAAGGCATTTACATCTTCAAATTTGCGATACACCGATGCAAAACGCACATAGGCAACCTGGTCGAGATTGCGCAGCTCCTCCATCACCAGGTCACCGATCTCCCGGGATGAAACCTCGGCCTCGCCACTGGAGGAGAGTTTGCGCGTGATACGGAAGATCGCCGCGTCGATCTGCTCGCTGGCAACTGCTCTTTTTTCCAGTGCGCGCGACATTCCGGCGCGCAGTTTGTGGCCGTTGAATGCAACCCTGCTGTCATCCTCCTTGATGACGCGCGGCAGATTCATTTCAACTGACTCATAGGTGGTAAAGCGTTCATTGCAAGCCGTACATCGACGCCGTCGACGCACCTGGTCACCCTCGCCCGAAAGGCGTGAGTCCATCACCTTGGTCTCTTGTGCTCCGCAGAATGGACAGCGCATTGTCTCAGCTAATCCGCATAAACAGGGAGTCTGGCGCAGATGGCTTCTGCCTTCTCCCTGATCGCATCGATCACTCCCTGTTCCCCTTTGCTGTCGATGATGTCGCACATCCAGCCGGCCAGCTCAGTTGCATCTGCTTCATTGAAACCGCGGGTCGTAATCGCCGGGGTTCCGACACGGATGCCGCTGGTGACAAAGGGCGACTGCGGATCATTCGGCACGGCATTCATGTTGACGGTGATATTCGCCGCACCCAGCCAGGCATCGACCTCTTTACCGGTGAGACCAGCCTCGATAAAACTCACCAGAAAGAGGTGGTCATCCGTGCCTTTGGAAACCACATCGTAGCCGCGCTGCATAAAGATGCCAGCCATTGCTTTTGCGTTGCTCATCACCTGCTGCTGATAGCTCTTGAAGCCGGGTTCCATCGCCTCCTTGAAGGCAACCGCCTTGGCGGCAATGACATGCATCAACGGACCGCCCTGGCCACCGGGAAATACCGCAGAGTTGAGCTTTTTCTCGATCTCCGCATTGGATTTAGCCAGAATCAGGCCACCGCGCGGACCCCGCAGGGTTTTGTGGGTGGTGGTGGTGGTCACATCGGCGATGCCAACAGGGCTTGGATAGAGACCTGTTGCAATGAGCCCCGCCACATGCGCCATGTCGACGAACAGATATGCGCCAACCTCGTCGGCAATTTCACGAAAACGCTGCCAGTCAACGATGCGTGAATAGGCCGAAAAACCGGCAATGATCATCTTCGGTTTGTGTTCGCGCGCCAGGCTCTCGACCTGTTCATAGTCGATCTCGCCGGTTTCGGCATGCAGACCATACTGAACAGCATGGTATATTTTTCCCGAAAAGCTGGGTTTGGCGCCATGGGTCAGGTGACCGCCGTCGGCCAGACTCATACCCAGCACCGTATCGCCCGGCTGACACAATGCCATGAAGACTGCGGCGTTTGCCTGCGAGCCCGAGTGCGGCTGTACATTGGCATAATCAGCATCAAACAGCGCTTTGGCGCGATCGATCGCCAGCTGCTCTGCCTTGTC
>JAUXDV010000335.1 GCA_030620735.1 Gammaproteobacteria bacterium | reverse complement strand
TATGCTGTCGATGAGGCCGGGGATGCCGCTGCTGCGACATCCTGCATTTCCCGACAGCGTCCGGACCTGATGCTGGTCGACTGGATGCTGCCTGAAGTCAGCGGCGTCAATCTGATTCGCTCTTTGCGTCGCAGTGAGATCAACCGTGATATTCCTGTCATCATGCTGACTGCAAGAGGAGAGGAGATGGACCGGGTGAAAGGTCTTGAAGCAGGGGCAGATGATTACATGTCTAAGCCCGTGGCGATCAAAGAGCTGCTAGCGCGTATTCGCGCCCTGCTGCGCCGCAGCAGAGGATTTTCCCAGGAGGAGATGCTGCAGGCAGGTATTATCAAGCTCAATATTGCCACGCATCAGGTTACCATCAACGAGCAGGCCGTCCATTTCGGGCAGACGGAGTACCGTCTGCTGAAGTTTTTCTTGCAGCATCCGGAGAGGGTCTATTCACGCGGACAGCTGCTCGATCTTGTGTGGGGCGAAACGGTCTATGTCGAAGAGCGCACCGTGGATGTGCACATCCTGCGACTGCGTAAACTGCTGAAGCCCTATGGGGTCGAGAGCATGATACAAACTGTGCGCGGCGCCGGATATCGTTTCTCACAGGCCGCGGAACCATGAACAACGCTATCACCTATGAGTATTGGCGTCTGCTGCTGATGCCTGTTTCGATCGCCGTCATCGGTCTGCTGACAGACAACTGGATAGTGGCGATCCTGTTGCCATCGGTTGTCTACATCACCTGGAATTTCTATCAGCTCTATGCGCTCGAACGCTGGCTGCGCAAGGGGGCCGTGAAGAAAAAGGCACCTGACAGTAGCGGCGCCTGGGGGGAGATCGTACAGCATATCTATCGTCGACAGCTTGCTGCTGCAAAGAGTAAAAAACGCCTCGCAAGTATGCTCACGCGTTTTAATACCACGATTTCTGCATTGCCGGACGCAACAGTTATCCTCACCCCCTCTTTCGAGATCGAGTGGGCCAATAAGGCGGCGTGTGAAGTTCTGGGAATCGACAGAAGACGTGATATTGGCCAGAGGATCGACAATCTGATTCGCAATCCCGACTTCCATCGTCTGCTCAACAAAATACGCAAGAAAAACCGTAAAAACCTGGAAATGCCGTCTCCTCTCAATCCGTCTGACACCATCAGTGTGGGGCTGGTTCGCTATGGCAAGGGGAGCGATCAATACCTGCTGCTGGCGCGTGATATCAGTGAACGCATCGAGGCGCAAAAAACACGCAAGGCGTTTGTCGCCAATGCCTCGCATGAACTGCGCACGCCGCTGACCGTGATCTCGGGCTATCTCGAGATTATGCAATCCGCGCCTGAGCTCTGTGAGGAGATGCAGGAGCCGGTGAGAGCAGCTGCAGAACAGGCGCATCGAATGCAGCAGATCATTACCCACCTGCTTGAACTCTCCCGACTGGAATCAGCAGAGCTGGCGGAGAGTGACGGAGAGCGAGTCGATGTGCCGGAAATCCTGAGCAGCATCAGCGGCACTTTTTCACTCGCAGGAGATGACGGCTCTCACATAATCAATCTGGATGTGGATTCTGAGCTTCATCTCCTTGCGAAACAGGAGGAGATGCATAGCGTGTGCCTCAACTTGATCAACAATGCAGTCAAATATACGCCGCCCGGCAGCACCATTGATGTTCGCTGGTATCAAAACAGCATGGGGCAGGCCTGTCTGGATGTCGAGGATGATGGCTACGGGATAGCCCCTGAACATCTTGCCCACGTTACAGAGCGCTTCTATCGCATTGACGACGGGCGTTCCAGTAAGACAGGCGGCACAGGCCTGGGTCTTGCAATCGTCAAGCATATTCTGACCCGCCACGGCGGTTGGCTGTGGGTTGATAGTACGCTTGGTGAAGGTGCAACTTTCAGAGCCTGTTTTCCAAAGAGCAGGGTTCTCTCCTGAAAAAAAGTTGGCAGTCGTCGGTAAAAGAAAGTTGGCAGTCATCAGTATGCAGTAGGCAGCTA
>JAUXDV010000194.1 GCA_030620735.1 Gammaproteobacteria bacterium | reverse complement strand
GTGAAGCATGAAAAGCTGTTTCGCTTTCAGTTCCCCGAACGCCCCAGGGCGCTGCTGGATTTTCTTGCCCAGGTCGGGACGCGCTGGAATATCAGCCTGTTTCACTACCGCAACCACGGTGCAGCCTATGGGCGTGTGCTGATCGGCATCCAGTTGAAGTTCAACAAGGAGAAAAAGGCATTCACTGCTTCCATGGATGAGCTGGGCTACCGCTACTGGGATGAGAGCGACAATCCCGCCTACCATATCTTCGCCTCGCCCTGATCTATACTCCCCCCACTCATCGCGGCCGGCCGGAAAATGCTCCTGCGTTACAGGCACTTCCGCCATCCATGGCGGTCGGAAGACCGCTCCTACATATGTTCGACACTCCTGTAGGAGCGGTCTTCTGACCGCGATTTACTCAATCCCCGCCAGGCAATTCTCAATCTGCCGAAACCTGGCCTGTGCGTCATGCGGGATCGGATCCATGCCGCCCAGCAGCCTGCGTGCATCAGCAATTGTCTGCTCAAGCTGTTCGGCATCAAAAATCTCCAGCGCCGCAGCAAGTTCCTCTTCGGATTCACTCAGCAGCGCAGCAACCAGCTCATGCGGCTGTATACGGGTGTCAGGATCCAGCATATCGGCGACGATGGGGTGCTCCAGCAGGCGGAAGTGGTGGGTGCGCGCCAGCACCTCCTCCTCGAGCTGCTGCTGTGCAAGGGTGTCATTGCCGGCAGAGGTGCGTACTGTTTTCATGATCACCTCCAGCAGCTGCGAAATTGCCTCCCTATTGCTGCGCTGGTCATCAGCCAGGGTGCAGGATTTCTCATAGGATTGGTCGAGGTCGGCCTTGAGGTCAAGGATCACCTGGCTCTCTTCATTGGGATTGAGAGTGATGGCGCGCTGCACCAGTGAGCGCAGGTCCGTGAGGTAACTCAGCAGCTCATCGTTGTCGAGCCGCTGTACCTCGAGCAGATCTTCATCGCTATAGTCAGTGATCGGCTCATCAAACAGGGGGTTGTTGAGCTTGCGTAAAAAATGACGCTCGTGGCGTCCGGGCAGGTTGCTGAAGGGGACTCTTGCCGACATGGTGTTTGTTGTGATGTGAAATGGAAGGCAATTATGCTATCACGAATAGTTCATGGGATGTGTTAGAGGTTAGCCTTGCGAGGCTTCCGCATCGTGCTCATATGCCCGGACGGTTTTGACCGCGATCACTTCTTACCGGCGCGATTCCGAATAGCTTCCTTAATCTCACTGGAGGAGATTGAATTTTCAGAGTTGATCAGTCCAAAAGCCGCTTCAACATCTTCGACAACAGGCTCAATAATAATTCGCTTTCCATCTTCTAAAAAACGAATATGGCTGCCCTCCTCGAGTTCAAAAGCTCTTCTTAGTCTGACCGGGATCGTCACCTGGCCTTTTCTTGTCACTGTCGAAATGTCAGTTTTCATCACTTTGCAATCGCTGTAGCACGGGCGCAATAACCGCAGGGCATTGCGTGGCATAGCAAGAGGTTAAATCACTTCTTATAATGATATCGACAGGAAATTATCGTAAGACGGCTCCCTTCAACGACATATACCAAACGATTACTTTCATCGATACGACGAGACCAAAAACCCGATAAATTCTCTTTCAGTAGCTCAGGCTTGCCAATGCCCTCAAAAGGGGTTGTTTGTGCGTCAGAAATTAACCTGTTAATACGCTTGAGCGTTTTTTTATCCTGGCCTTGCCAATAAATATAATCCTTCCAGGCTTCTTTAGTCCATGCCACTATTTCAGTCATCTACTAATTTGTGACTTTCAACTTTTCCCGAGCGATATTGAGCAATTGATTTTGCGAGATGCGCTGCATTGGCCGGGTTTTTTAGCAAATGGACGGTCTCCATCAATCCATTGAAGTGATCGAGAGACATCACCACGGCATCATCGGCATCTCTACGTGAGATAATCGTGAAATCAAAATCTTCAACCACTTGATCTAAAACATTTTTCAGTCGATTTCTGGCATCTGAAAAGTTGACGACTCTCATGGACAGCCCCTTCTTATGTACAATATATAGGACAAGTATAACTTGTCTGCTTTATTGTGCAAGTAGCGGGAGGGGATGATTTTTGAATCCACTGATGCAGACAATGTGACGCTGTGCAGTGACCCCTGGAATTGCAACCGGGTGGACATCAATGTTCAGATCCTGGTCGGCAATCTCATCAAGCTCCCGGTGGGGGTATTGCCCCTTCATGGCTATGATCCCGCTTTGGGGTGTCAGCAGATGCTGTGACCAGCCGATGATTTGCTGCAGAGTGCTGAGGGCGCGGCAGGTAATGTCCAAGGGTGGTTTTGACGGCTGCCACGCTTCGATGCGGGATTGCGTCACTGTGACATTGTCGAGCTGCAGTGTCAGTTTGGCCTGCGTCAGAAAGCGTGTCTTTTTGCCATTGCTGTCGAGCAGGGTGACATCGAGTTGCGGTTGTGCGATGGCGATCGGGATGCCGGGCAGGCCGCCGCCGCTGCCGATATCCAGCAGTGGGGCCCGGCGAATGAACGGCAGCGTCACCAGCGAGTCGAGCAGCTGCAGTGCAACCATCTGCCGGGGATCTCGAATGGCGGTGAGGTTGATCGCTTTGTTCCACTTGTTCAGCAGTGACAGGTAGTCGAGCAGCAGCTGTTGCTGTTGGGCAGAGAGCTCTATGCCCAAAGCTGCGACGCCCCTTTCCAGGATGCTTGCCTGATCGATCATCATCTAGTGAGACCAAGTCTCTGACTGACGAGGCATACAAGAGATTATTTTCTCTCGCCAAGACGCTAAGACCGCAAAGGTTTTTCTTGGCGAGCTTTGCGTCTTGGCGAGAGTGATTGTTGGATTTTGACTCATTTATATAGATGTGGTGCGCTAAAAATGACTCGTTCAGGCTGATTTTCTCTTCAGATGTATCACCAGCAGCGATATGGCCGCCGGCGTCACACCCGGGATGCGCGCTGCCTGGCCGATGGTTGCCGGCCGTTGATGGCTGAACTTCTCTTTTAATTCAGTTGAGAGACCATGCACCTTTGTATAGTCAAAATCCTCCGGCAGGGTCAGTTTGGCGCCTTGCCGGGTGCGAGCGATCTCCATCTGCTGGCGGTCGATATAGCCGGCGTATTTGGCCTGGATCTCCACCTGCTCGGCGACCTTTTTATCATCGACGCCTGGGCCGACGCCCTTGATCTGCATGAGGATGTCATAGTCGAATTCCGGACGCACTATCAGCTCAAGCGCCCGCGTTTCACGGCTGAGGCCATCTTTGAAGAGTGTTTGTGACTGCTCCGCTGTGATATCCGCAGGCCTGACCAGATGCGCCTTGAGGCGCTGCTGTTCGCGTTCGATGGCTTCCCTCTTGTCACAAAAGTGCCGCCAGCGCCGTTCATCGACCAGTCCCAGTTCGCGGCCGGTTTCGGTGAGGCGCAGGTCGGCATTGTCTTCGCGCAGCAGCAGGCGATACTCGGCGCGGCTGGTGAACATGCGGTAGGGCTCCTGCGTTCCCAGTGTCACCAGGTCGTCGACCAGCACGCCCAGGTAGGCTTCATCGCGGCGCGGCGTCCAGGCATCGCGCTCGCGGATCTTGTGCACCGCGTTGACCGCCGCCAGCAGCCCCTGCGCGGCGGCCTCCTCGTAGCCGGTGGTGCCGTTGATCTGTCCGGCAAAAAAGAGGTGGCTGATGAATTTGGTCTCCAGCGAGGGTTTCAGATCCCGCGGGTCGAAGAAGTCATACTCGATGGCGTAGCCGGGGCGGGTAATGTGGGCATTCTCAAAGCCCTTCATCGAGCGCACCAGCTGCAGTTGAATGTCGAATGGCAGCGAGGTGGAGATGCCGTTGGGATAGACTTCGTTGACGCTGAGTCCCTCGGGCTCGACGAAGATCTGGTGCGACTCCTTGTCGGCAAAACGCACCACCTTGTCCTCGATCGATGGGCAGTAGCGCGGCCCCGTCCCTTCGATAGCACCGGAATACATCGGTGAGCGGTCCAGTCCGCCGCGAATGATGTCGTGCGTGCGGCTGTTGGTGTGCGTAATGTAGCAGCTGATCTGGCGGGGGTGGTCTTCCGCCTTGCCGAGGAATGAGAAGCTGGGCACTGGGAAATCCCCCGGCTGTTCATCCAGCAGAGAGAAATCGATGCTGCGTGAATCGACACGCGGCGGCGTTCCGGTCTTGAGGCGTTCGACGTTAAACGGAAGCTCACGCAGGCGCTGTGC
>JAUXDV010000260.1 GCA_030620735.1 Gammaproteobacteria bacterium | reverse complement strand
ATTGACGGCGCGCTGGATCAACAGCAGACCGAATGGGACGGCCGCGCCGCTGTCGGCATTGTTCTTGCCGCCGGTGGTTATCCGGGCAGCTATCAAAGCGGCGACGTGATTCATGGTCTCCCTGAGCATGATGTGGAGGGAGAGAAAATCTTTCATGCGGGAACCGCCGAACAGAATGGGAATGTCGTGACGTCCGGCGGACGCGTGCTCTGCGCTACAGCCCTTGGAGAGAGTGTTACCGAGGCGCAAAAACGCGCTTATGCGCTGGCATCACGGATCAGCTGGGATAACTGTTATTTTCGCACGGATATTGGTCATCGTGCGATCTCAAGGGAACAGCATTAGAGATGCTATGGCGCATCTCTTTCTGGCTCTGTTTTGGGCTGACCGCCTACCTGTCACTGCTGCCGCAGGAGTTTCTGCCTTCAGGCATCAACATCTGGGATAAGCTCTCCCACTCCATCGCCTTTGCCGCCCTCGCCCTGAGCGCCGCACTCGGCTGGCCTGAAAAAGATTTTGTTCGATCCGTTCTGATTCCGCTGCTGCTGTTTGGCATATTGATCGAGGTCTTGCAGTATTTTATTCCCGGACGCGAATTCTCCCTGCTGGATATGCTTGCTGATGCTGTCGGCATCTTCATTGTCTGGATAGGAATACGAGTGCTGCAGACAGTATCTGCAAAAGCCACCTGATCCTGGCATGGCATTTAGATATACGACTTCCCAATCATCCTGTCATTGCGAGCGCAGCGTGGCAATCTCCTGGCGCTCAGGCAAACCCGTTGAGATTGCTTCGTTCCTCGCAATGACAAATAAACCGGCTCTTCTACTCCCCTGGTTCGAGCAATGATCGATGCTGCTGCCGAAGCTTTGCAAGCTTTGGCGAGATCACTGCCCGGCAGTATCCCTGCATGGAATTATTGCGATAGTAATCCTGGTGATACTCCTCGGCCGGATAGAAGGGCGGGATCGGCAAAACTTGCGTCACAATTGAATTGCTCCAGATCTTCTCTGTCTCATACTGCCTGATGATGTTTTCCGCCTCCTTTCTCTGGCCGTCAGTGTGATAAAAAATCACCGAGCGATACTGGGAACCGGCATCCGCGCCCTGGCGATTCAGGGTGGTCGGATCATGGATCGTAAAAAAGACTTGCAGAAGAGTTTGCACACTAACGACATCATTGTCGAACTTTAGCTGTACAACTTCTGCGTGCCCCGTAGAGCCGCTGCATATCTGATCATAATCCGGATTTTGCGTATTGCCGCCGGCATACCCGGAGACCACTGAGTCCACACCACGTAGTTTCTCAAATACCGCTTCGAGGCACCAGAAGCAGCCGCCGCCAAGTGTCAGCGTTTCGATCGTCATGGCAAACCTCCCCTGTTGAAATGAAAACATGTATTATCAAACAGATAATATCACTATTCATTTTTGAACATTATGGTGTATACTCTCACCTGCAAATGCCTCCTCTTGTCAAAGGGGGATATATTATCACTCCCATAATAATGGAGATACACATGAAAACCTTGAAAAAAACTCTTGCTATCGCACTGTTAGCCGTATTCATCCTGCCCGCATGCAGCAGCAAAACTGTCGTTGAAGAGGCGCCAGCTCCTGCACCAATGCCAGTAGAGAGAGGTTAATTCCTAACCTCCTGAACTCCGGGCAGATCTACTGTCCGGAGTTCTTTCACCCCCCCTTTTTTGACCCTTCTCCATCCCTCCTCAATACCCTCAAAATAATTTTTTCACAACTGTGATAAATTTGTGAAAGATTTTTCCACAAACATGGTCTATTATTGAGACTCTCAATGCAATTGAGAGTTATAATCATTAATCATAATTTGAGGAAACACACATGAATACCGCTAAAAAAGCATCAGGCGTAGCAATCGCAACAGCAGCTGCAGCACTCTTCCTGTCCGGCATGTCCGGCGTCGCCGTCGCTGCAGAAGGCGCAAGTGCTGATGTTCACTGCTATGGCGTCACTTCCTGCAAAGGAACGTCCGCATGTAAAACAGCATCCAACGCCTGCAAAGGACAAAACAGCTGCAAAGGCCAGGGATTTCTCACCATGAGCGCCGATGAGTGCGAGAAAAAAGGTGGAAAAACCTCCGAAGGTTAATTCACTATAAGATACTCCGGACAACTCGTCCGGAGTTTCCCCTTCCCCTTTCTAGCAATATCTTCATGCCCACATCCCCGCAACTCCCCGCCCTTGGCTTCGGCCTGGGATTACGCAAAGAACACTACACCACAATTCTTGAAACAGCTCCGGATGTTGACTGGTTCGAGGTGCTGACCGAAAACTACCTGGTTGCCGGCGGCAAGCCACGCTACTATCTCGATCAAATCCGAGAACGTTATCCCGTCGTCATGCATGGAGTCTCCTTGTCAATTGGCGGCAGTGATGCCCTCAATATGGATTATCTGCAACAGGACAAAGAGCTGGCGCAGCAGATTCAGCCCCACTGGATCTCCGACCATCTCTGCTGGACCGGTCTTAATGGGCACAATGCACATGACCTGCTACCGCTCCCCTACACCGGGGAAGCCCTCAAACACGTGGTCGAACGCGTTGAGAAGGCGCAGGATTTTCTTGGCAGACGCATGCTGCTGGAAAATGTCTCCAGCTATGTCACCTATACCGATTCAGAGATGTCGGAGTGGGAATTTATCAGCGCTATTGCCGAACAGGCTGACTGCCTGATACTGCTGGATGTAAACAACATCTATGTCAGTTCAGTCAATCATGAATTCGACCCGCTCGACTATCTGCATGGCATTCCGACTGATCGGGTGCAGCAGTACCATATTGCCGGCCATAGCGACTACACCGATTATGCAATCGATACCCATGATGCTGAAATCATCCAGCCTGTGTGGGATCTCTATGCACAAGCTGTCCAGCGCTTCGACAATGTCTCTACCATGATCGAGCGGGATGACAATATTCCCGAACTGCCTGTATTGCTGGCCGAACTGGACAAGGCGCGTGAAATCGCCGCAAAGTATCAGCCATGAGTCATGACAAAGGCTCCCTGCTGGAACTGCAGCAGCAGTTTTTACGCCTGCTGATGCATGGCGACCAGCAGATACAATCACGTATTATCGGCACCAAAAAAGTTCCGGTAGCAACCCGCCTCGGGATCTATGCAGACGCCTACCGGTTCCGTCTCATTGATGCACTCGCAGATAGCTA
>JAUXDV010000004.1 GCA_030620735.1 Gammaproteobacteria bacterium | reverse complement strand
GACGCCCGATACGCCGCAGGCCGCTGCTCACGAGTATTCAGTGGAAAGCGCTGCTGCGAAGCGCTTGCAGCGCTAAAATCAGCTGCCGGCGACAACCCTGGATCCGTTGAGGCAGTGGCTGCCGCTTGAAACTGCTGCGTATTGCTCTGCTCTCCAGGGCGAACATCCGCAAGCACCTGATGCAATGTACGGAACAGAAAATCGTGCACCAGTCTGCCTTCACGAAAACGCACTTCATGCTTTGTTGGATGGACATTGACATCCACCAACACCGGATTAAGTTCAAGATAGAGCACATAGGCAGGATGACGCCCGTGAAACAGGACATCCCGGTAGGCCTGGCGAATTGCATGCGTCACCAGCTTATCGCGCACCATACGCCCATTGACAAAAAAGTGCTGCATATCGGCCTGTGAGCGGGAAAATGTGGGCAGGCCAACCCAGCCGCGCAAACGCAGTCCCACGGCTTCATGCTCAAAACAGAGCGCATTGTCAACAAACCCCTGCCCCAGCAGGCTGGCAATACGCTGATCATTGCCGGCGGTCTGCGTAACAGCCGGCAGTGAAAAAATCTGGCGGCGATTATGCGTGAGCGAAAAACCGACATCAAATCGTGACAGCGCCAGACGGCGAAGCAGTTGATCGATATGCCTGAATTCGGTCTTTTCGGTGCGCATGAATTTGCGCCGCGCCGGTGTATTGTAGAAAAGATCCCGCACTTCAAGCGTCGTTCCCTGCGGGTGCGCGGCAGGCATTATTTCACCATCAGAGCTGATCGAGTGAGCCTGCTCCTCACCCAGGGCGCGTGAAGCCATGGTGAGCCTCGAAACAGAAGCAATACTGGGCAGCGCTTCCCCGCGGAACCCCATACTGCTGATACGTTCCAGCTCCTCGAGGCTCTGCAGTTTACTGGTTGCATGGCGTGACAGAGCCAGCGCCAGATCGTCGGCATGGATACCGCATCCATTGTCACGGATCTGCATGCGCTTGATGCCGCCCTGCTCCACGCTGACATCAATCTGTGTTGCGCCGGCATCCAGGCTGTTTTCAACCAGCTCCTTGACCACCGATGCCGGACGCTCGACGACCTCACCGGCCGCAATCTGATTGACAAGCACCGTTGGAAGCGCATGGATTCGACGCGAGGATGCAGATGAGATTTCAGATTCGGATTTCATGTGGTCATTGTGCCAGTATGCAGGCAGAAACATCAACCGTCTTGACACATCTCTCTGTTGTTATTCTTTCCTGCAAACTGCATACTGACGACTGCAAACTTTAGACGACTCTTGATCAATGCGCTTCGCTCCTCGACACATCCTGCTATTTATGGCTGCGCTGTCCATCAGCAGCTGCACTATGACAGCAGAGAGATCCCTGGCATCTGTCACTCTCCCTCTCTCCGGCAATGATCCCCTTGAAGATTTCGTCCCTGCTCACAACGCCGTTCGCGCACGACATCGCCTGCCTTCCCTCAAATGGTCGCCGCAACTGGCAAGCTATGCGCAGCAATGGGCGAATCAGCTGCGCAAGAGAAACAACTGCCGCATGAAACACCGGCCTGGTAAAGGCAGATTCGCTCAACAATATGGTGAAAATCTCTTATGGGTTGGCCCGACGCGCTGGTCAGATGGCAGGAGTGCGCTTTACCGCATGACGCCTCAAATGATCACTGATATATGGGCCAACGAGAAGCGTGACTACCGCTATCGAAGCAACAGCTGCAAGCGGGGGAAAATATGCGGGCACTACACCCAGGTTGTGTGGCGCGATACACGGGAGGTCGGCTGCGCCAAAGCAGTCTGCCGGGACAAGTCGCAACTGTGGGTTTGCAACTACGACCCGCCAGGTAATTACAGGGGGGAGAGACCCTATTAATCGTAGACGGGCTGTTATTTCACCAGCCTGACAATCTCCAGCCACAGCATACCGATGTATTCATGCATGGCTGTTTCGCTCTTCATCAATCCGTGTGCATCAGGAAAGAAAAAACCATCCTCTGAATGTTTCGCCAGGTGGTAAGTCGGCGCAGCGTAGGGATACAACCCCTCATCATTGAAGATCTCCATGGCTCTTGGCATATGAGAGGCCGATGTCACGAGGATAAAGTTCTGGTTGTTGACAACTGTTTTGGCATCAACCGCCTCCTCTCTTGTGTCTTTCGGCGCATAGCGGGCAATGATCTGTTCCTCTCTGACTCCGAGCAAAACAGCCATGTTTTTCTGCATCAGTGCATGCGGCGTCGGGTCTGTACCGGAGTATCCGGAAACGATCAGTTTTGCATCATCGAGCTGGCGTAGAATCCTGATCCCCTCTGCGAGTCTGAACATCGCCGAGCGGCCCAGTTGAGATGTCAGCGGTAAATTTTCGTTAGTCGTATGACCGGCGCCCAGCACCAACACGTAGCCAATATCTTGCGGAAACTCCTGCAGTGCGGGGTAGTGTGATTCAAGCGGAGTCAACAGCAATTCCGAAAAAGGGGTATAGCTCATGACGGCTATCCACAACAATGAGAAGATCATAAAGATCCTGCTCATTTTGAGGTTTTTCTTATACAGAAAATAGAGCGCGATAAGGATCAGCATCAACCCGACCGAGAGAGGCGTCAGCAGCATCGAGATGATTTTTTTAACAATGAAAAGTATCGAACTCATTTCCATATTCAGGCAGCCGCAGAAACCAGTCCGGGGATAAGGGCCGTAAAGAGAGGGGAGAGAGATTGACTACTGGCTGGCATGTGGAAAACCCTCATTTTCCACATGCCGGGGGATGGTTATGATGACCTGGTCAGCCGTTTGATGCTTTTTTTGCAGAAATAGTATCCGAGGTGCGGCTCGCTATGGCAGGTTTGCTGTCCATATCGACATTTCCTTTGAATTTAGCGCCGTCTTCCAAGACCACCCTGGGTGCAATGATATTCCCGCTGACCTTCCCGGAGCTGGCGATGGTGACACTTTCGGTTCCATAGAGATCACCAGAGAGTTCACCTTTAACGATAATGCTCCTGGCATACACATCAGCCTGAACCTTGCCTTTCTCACTGACGGAGATACTATTCTCCTTCAGCTGGATAGTACCTTCCACGGTGCCTTCAATGACAAGGTCTTCTTTGCCGGAGAGTTCACCTTTGATTTTGATCGATGCGCCGATAGTTGTCGATTGTTCCCTGGTTGGTTTGGCAGACGCAGCTGAGGGAGTCTTTGCAACAGAGGCTGGTGAGGCGCTCTTAGCAGCAGAGCCAGACTTTGTTCTCATGGCGCTTTTGGAAACATTGGTGGCTTTTGGGGTTTTTGGGGTTTTATCAAACATCTGTGAACCTATTCAATTGAGGTAACTGTATGAACTTTGTGCATAACTTCGAATCAGGGCAGGGTTCCAGGAAAACCGAGGGAGAGCCTGCAGGCAGGAGATGATGCCAACCATACAAATCAATCACTGTATACGGCGTTGATTTCTGCAACAAGGCGCTGGAAAAATCATCCTGTAGACGTTAGCTTAAATACACAAAACGTATCAGTGAGTATATCGCCAATTGCTTTTTGCCACCACTTCTATTTGTCGTCATTTACCCAAAAAACTGAACCCCCGGGCATGCGTAGTGCATTGCCATGCTCCCATTCAAGGCGTACTTTGGCGTCTAATTTCCCCCAATCGTTATTTGACAATGTTTGAATGGCAATCTACAGCGGAATCATCTTGCTCAGTAGGCTACATTTGATCCTTTGGTATGCGATAATCCGCCGATGAATGAGAGACCCGATCAAGCAGTTGAGGTACTTCGCGAGACATTTGGCTACGACAGCTTTCGCACCTCCCAGGAGGAGGTGATATCGACCCTGATCCAGGGTGGGGATGCGCTGGTTTTGATGCCGACAGGCGGCGGCAAGTCGCTCTGCTACCAGATCCCCGCGCTGATTCGACCCGGCGTGGCGATCGTGATCTCTCCCCTGATCGCATTGATGCAGGACCAGGTCTCTGCGCTGCGCCAGGCGGGCGTCAGAGCTGCGGCGCTGAATTCCATGATCGATGCGGATCAGGCTCATCAGATCAAGAGAGAGTTGCTTCGCGACGAACTGGATCTGCTCTACGTAGCGCCAGAGCGCTTGATGACGCCGGGTTTTCAAGATCTGCTGAGAAATGTCAGTATCGCCCTGTTCGCCATCGACGAGGCGCACTGCGTCTCCCAGTGGGGACACGACTTTCGCCCCGAATATATCCAGCTCTCTGCGCTGTACCAGCAGTTTCCCTCGATCCCCAGGGTGGCGCTTACCGCTACCGCTGACGCACCCACCCGCAGGGAGATCATCGAACGGCTGGGGCTGGAGCAGGCGCAGCAATTTATCAACAGCTTCGACCGTCCCAACATCCGCTACCGGGTGGCGGCCAACAGCAGCAACGCCCGCCAGCAGCTGCTGCGCTTCATCAAGCTCGATTATCCCGATCAGGCGGGAATCGTTTACTGCCTCTCCCGACGCAAGGTGGACGATACCGCGGCGTGGCTGGCTGAGCAGGAGATCACCGCCCTGCCCTATCACGCCGGACTCTCCAAAGAGGAGCGCGCCTCCAACCAGGAGCGCTTTCTGCGAGAGGATGCAGTAGTGATTGTTGCCACGATTGCTTTCGGCATGGGCATCGACAAACCCGATGTGCGCTTCGTGGTGCATCTGAATCTGCCCAAGAGCCTCGAGGCCTACTACCAGGAGACCGGCCGCGCCGGACGCGACGGATTACCGGCAGAAGCGCTGCTCTTTTACGGTCTGCAGGACATCGTTACCCTGCGCTCGTTCCTGGCCAACTCCGATGCGGATGAGGCGCACAAGCGCATCGAGGCGCAAAAGCTGGAGCGCATGCTGGGTTACTGCGAACTCACCAGCTGCCGCCGCCAGGCGCTGCTGGCCTACTTCGGCGACCAGTTGCATGAACCCTGCGGCAACTGCGATACCTGCCTCGATCCGCCTGAAACCTGGGACGCCACCATGGCAGCGCAGAAGGCGCTCTCCTGTGTACACCGCACCGGCCAGCGCTTCGGCGTCAGCTACCTGGTCGATGTGCTGCTGGGAAAATCCAACGACCGAATTCAACGTTTTGGACACGACCAGATCAGCACTTATGGCATTGGCGATGAACTCAACGCCACCCAGTGGCGGGGACTCTACCGTCAGTTGATCGCCCGCGGGCTGCTGGACGTCGATGCGGAAGGGCACGGAGGACTGCGGCTCGCCGCTGCCTGTCGTCCAGTGCTCAAGGGAGAACTCACACTGCAACTGCGCAAAGAGCAGAAGCCAGAGCGCAAGGCAACCAAAAAGCGCAGACCCTCCTACAGCGGCGTCCATGCAGAGCTATGGGAGGCGCTGCGCAGCAGGCGTTTGGAACTTGCCAGGGAACAGGAAGTGCCGCCCTACGTGATTTTTCACGACGCTACTTTGATGGAGATGATGGAGTATCGTCCACAAACCATGCAGCAGATGGGAAAAATCTCAGGTGTTGGGCAGAAAAAACTGGATGCCTATGGCGAAGAATTTTTAGAGGTGCTGGCGGGGTATGAGGGTGATTAAAACCTAGGAGGCTGTACGGGAGTTATGTAGATACCCGGACAATCAACGCGACGACATGCGCCGAAATTCCCTCCTCGCGGCCTATGTAACCCATCTTTTCTGTTGTCGTGGCCTTGACGCTGACGGCAGAGATGTCGCTTTTCATATCCCGGGCGAGGAGTTCACGCATCTTAAGAATATAAGGCGCAAATTTCGGAGCCTGCGCGATGATCGTCGTATCGACATTGCCGACCCGCCAGCCGTTCTCTGCAAGTAAATCGATGACTGAACGCAGCAGGATGCGGCTGTCGACACCGGCGTAAGATTCACTGCTGTCGGGAAAGTGTGCGCCGATATCGCCGAGGGCGGCAGCGCCCAGCAGTGCATCGCACAATGCATGGATGAGTACATCGCCGTCCGAGTGTGCTTCCAGACCCTGCTCATGCGGGATGGAGACGCCGCCAATTATCAGCGGGCGGCCGCTAGCGAAGCGATGCGCATCGAAACCATGTCCTATTCGCACTCTCTCTCGCCTCTTCGTGTCAGATAGAAATCCGCCAGCGCCAGGTCGGAAGGATTGGTGATCTTCAGATTATCGGATTCACCCTGCACCAGCTGCGGATGAAAGCCGGCCCTTTCCATGGCGCTGGCTTCATCGGTGATGCTCTCTTGTGCCTCCAGGGCTGCTTCAAGCGCGCTCTTGAGCAGACCCAGGGGAAACATCTGCGGTGTAAATGCATGCCATAGATTCTCGCGCGGCGCAGTGGATTGAATCGACTGCTGCTGATCAGCAATTTTCATGGTGTCCCTGACCTGCATGCCCAGTATGGCGCCATGCGGGTTTTGTTCGCAGGCCCACTGCAAGCGAATGATATCTTCGATGCGCACGCAGGGGCGCGCCGCATCGTGCACCATCACCCAATCATCCTCGGTGGCCATTTCGAGGAGAGAGTCCAGTCCGCTGAGAACGGAGTTGGCGCGCTCTGTTCCTCCATGCGCTATATGAATCAGCGGATGATCGTGAAACTGCGTCCGCTCCCAGTAGGGATCGTCAGGGTCAAGCACGACAACGATGCCCTGCAGGTCCTGAACTTTTAACAGCGTAGACAGCGTGGTGTCAATAACGCTGCTTCCTGATAACGGTAGATACTGCTTGGGGGTGCTGCTCTTCATGCGCCTGCCCTCCCCGGCAGCAGGCACCACGCACCACAGAGTCATGGCTTTTCCCTCTTGTCAGGAATCTGGAAATAGATCTCGCCTTCTCGAATCATTCCCAGGTCAGAACGCGCACGCGCTTCAACCGCCTCCTGGTCATTTTTGAAGCTGTCAATCTCAGCCTGCATTGCCATGTTGTGTTTCTTCATCTCTTCGATAGCCTGTTGCTGCGTTTCTATATCACGCTCCAGCGTGGCGACTTCAGCCAGACTCCCTTCACCAACCCAGAGCTTGTATTGAAGAACAACAAACACAACAACCAGAGATGGAATCAGCAACCTGCTTAACATTTACGCCAGCCAGCGAAACGCCGAACGACCTGCGTATGTAGCGTCGCTGCCGAGTTGCTCCTCGATGCGCATCAGCTGGTTGTATTTGGCGACACGGTCCGAACGCGACAGTGATCCGGTCTTGATCTGTCCGCCGTTGCAGGCAACAACCAGGTCGGCAATGGTGGTATCTTCCGTCTCACCGGAACGGTGTGAAACAACCGTGGTATAGCCGGCATCATGCGCCATCTTGATCGCCGCCAGGGTCTCTGTAAGGGTTCCGATCTGGTTGAACTTGATCAGTATGGAGTTGGTAATTCCTTTATCGATACCCTCCTGCAGGATTTTCGGGTTGGTGACGAAGAGATCATCGCCGACCAGTTGGATACGCTCTCCAAGTTGACCGGTATGCAGTTTCCAGCCATCCCAGTCACTCTCGTCGAGTCCATCCTCGATCGACAGGATCGGATATTGATCAACCCAGCTTGCCAGGAAGTCGCTAAAACCGGCGGAGTCAAACTCCCTGCCTTCTGACTTGAGCTGATATTTTCCATCGCTGTAGAATTCAGAAGCAGCCACGTCGAGTCCCAGATAGATATCCTCTCCCGCCTTGAAGCCTGCTTTATCGATTGCTTCGAGGATGATATCGATGGCTGCAACATTGGATGGCAGGTCCGGCGCAAAACCGCCCTCGTCGCCGACGCCGGTGTTCATCCCCTTGCCGGAGAGCACAGATTTGAGCGCATGAAATATTTCTGCGCCGTAGCGCACCGCCTCGCGGATCGATGGCGCGCCGACGGGCAGAATCATGAACTCCTGGAAATCGACGCTGTTGTCCGCATGCTCGCCGCCGTTGATGATATTCATCATCGGCACAGGCATCCTGTAGGGGCCGTCAGATAATGAGCGATAGAGTGGCAGTTGCTGCTCCTGCGCCGATGCATGCGCTGCTGCAAGCGAGACTGCCAGGATGGCATTGGCGCCGAGGCTGGACTTGTTGTCAGTGCCATCGAGATCGATCATGCATTGATCCAGCGCTTCCTGATCTGTCACATCCATCCCTTTCACGGCATCGAGAATGGTGGTATTGATATTGTTGACCGCTATGAGCACGCCCTTGCCCTGGTAGCGGCTGTTATCGCCATCACGCAACTCCAGCGCTTCACGCGACCCTGTGGATGCGCCGGATGGCGCTATTGCACGGCCGATGGCGCCATCAGCGGTGATGACATCAGCCTCGACGGTCGGATTGCCGCGTGAATCGAGGATCTCGCGAGCGCGTATATCTAGAATTTCTGACATATTTGTTTCCTATCTATTTGATTAATTGTTTCAGTGTAACTTCTCAATAACTCCGTGTATTATTCGAGTATGCGTAGAATCGGGATCCGCCTTTCAGGGACGCGTGAATACGTCCCTGTATGCTCTGATAAAACATCCCTGTTTTATACAGCCCTGAAAAGCAGACTCCCAATCCTACTTCCTGCACGGTGCTATTGAGATGTTATGTATTGGTTAGCGTAAATGATTGTAAGTTCTGAATAAACCCGTGCAATTAAGACAGTATGCAATCATAGTGAGAACCGTCATCGCGAACACGAAGCGATCTCCTGTTCTACGCATGCAAGATTGCCGCGGTCACTTAGGCTCCCTCGCAAGGACGACTTGCTTCCCTACAAACTATCCTCGATAAATCCGGCGGATTTCACGGCCGAGTCGATAGACTTCAAAGTCTCCAGCAACTCAGCCATCTGATCCAGCCGCCACGAATTGGGGCCGTCGCTAAGCGCTTTTTCAGGATCGGGATGGGTCTCCATGAACAGGCCGGAGATGCCTGCCGCCACCGCCGCACGCGCCAGCACCGGCACATGCTGCCGTTCACCGCCTGAACTGCTCCCCTGCCCGCCCGGCTGCTGTACGGAGTGGGTGGCGTCAAACACCACCGGAGAGCCGGTTTCCCGCATCACGGCAAGCCCCCGCATGTCGGAAACCAGGGTATTGTATCCAAACGAGACGCCGCGTTCACACACCATGATTTGCTCATTGCCGGTAGCCAGCGCCTTGTTGACCACGTGCTTCATATCCCAGGGCGCCAGAAACTGCCCCTTCTTGATATTGACTGCGATACCCTGACTCGCCACCTTCTGGATAAAGTTGGTCTGACGGCACAGGAATGCCGGGGTCTGCAGCACATCCACCACATCGGCCACCTCACCCATCGGGGTATCTTCATGTACATCGGTCAGCACCGGTACTCTGATCTGCTGCCTCACCTTTTCCAGAATTTGCAATCCCGCTTCGAGGCCTGGCCCGCGCTCACTGGCGTGTGACGAGCGGTTGGCCTTGTCGAAAGATGATTTGTAAATAAAGGGAATGCCAAGTTTAGTGGTAATCTCCTTCAACTCTCCGGCGACATCCAGCGCCATGCCTTCACTTTCGATGACGCAAGTTCCGGCTATCAGGAAAAAGGGATGCTCCAGGCCGACATCAAAACCGCATAGATTCATGATAATTTTTCCTTGTGGTCGATCGCCGCATTGACAAAACCCGTAAACAGCGGATGTCCGTCTCTGGGCGTCGAGGTAAATTCAGGATGGAACTGGCAGGCAAGAAACCAGGGATGCTCTGCTACTTCGACCATCTCGACCAGCTCTCCATCAACGGAGATACCGCCGATGCGCAAGCCCTTCTTCTGCAGCACCTTGCGATAGTCGTTATTGAATTCATAACGGTGGCGATGACGTTCGACGACAGAGACCCTGTCATAGACTTTACGCGCAAGCGACCCCTCAAGCAACTGGCACTCCTGCCCTCCCAGGCGCATGCTGCCGCCGAGATCCGTAGTATGGTCACGGGTCTCGGTGGTTCCCTCAGAAGTTGTCCACTCGGTAATCAGTGCAATCACCGGATGTTGACTCTGCGGATCAAATTCAGAGCTGTTGGCATCGCTCATGCCTGCGACATTGCGTGCATATTCGATCACTGCAACCTGCATACCCAGGCAGATTCCAAGATAGGGAATGTTGTTGATACGTGCAAAGTTGGCCGCCGCTATCTTGCCTTCGACGCCGCGCTCACCAAAGCCGCCGGGAACCAGGATTGCATCCATGCTTTTGAGCATCTCCGTGCCTTCGGTCTCGAGTTTCTCGGAATCGATATACTCGATATTGATTTTGGTGCTGGTCTTGATACCGGCATGGATCAGTGCCTCAGAGAGTGACTTATAGGCCTCTGTCAGATGCACATACTTGCCAACCATGGCGATGGTCACTTCGTGCGTTGTATGATCGAGACCTTCGACAACCTGCTGCCACTCTGACAAATCCGCCGCCGGCAGTTCGAGCCCGAACTGATCAACCGCGATCTCATCCAGTTCCTGGGCATGCAACAGCAACGGAATGCGGTAAATCGAATCTGCATCAACGGCAGAGATAACCGCCCGCAGCGGCACATTGGTAAACAGGGCAATTTTTTCACGTTCTTTCAGGGGCACGGGGCGGTCGGAGCGACACAGCAGGATATCCGGCTGAATGCCGATCGAGCGCAGCTCCTTGACCGAGTGCTGCGTCGGCTTGGTTTTGATTTCACCTGATGTGGCAATATAGGGCACCAGCGTCAAATGCATGAACAGCGCCTGCTCGCGGCCCAGTTCGACACCCATCTGGCGAATCGCCTCCATGAACGGCAGCGACTCGATGTCGCCAACTGTACCGCCAATCTCAACCATGGAGACATCGGCACCCTGTGAACCCAGCAGTATCGCCTGCTTGATCTCGTCGGTGATATGGGGAATAACCTGCACCGTGGCCCCCAGATAATCGCCGCGGCGCTCCTTGCGGATCACACTCTCGTAGATCTGTCCGGTCGTGAAGTTGCTGTTCTTGCCGGTCTTTGCACGCACAAAACGCTCGTAGTGCCCCAGATCGAGATCTGTTTCAGCTCCATCTTCGGTGACGAATACCTCGCCATGCTGAAAAGGACTCATGGTGCCCGGATCGACATTGATGTAGGGATCGAGCTTCATCATCTTGACCTTGAGGCCACGCGCCTCCAACAAGGCAGCCAGGGATGCTGCGGCTATGCCTTTTCCAAGGGATGAAACTACGCCACCGGTAATAAAAATATATTTTGTCATGGGATGCCGCGCCGTCTTGCGGGAAGATGATTAGACGGGATAAAAGAGTAACAGATAGAGGGGCACCGACTCAATGAGAATCGGGAAAGTTTTAGGTTTTAGGTGGGAAGGTTTTAGGTTTTAAGTTCTAGGTTTCTCGTTTCCGCGCTCCTGCGTGGGAACCAGCGACACTTAAAACCTAACACCTACCTACTCTTCCGGCGACTCCTGCGACACCATCTGTGGATCAACCACCCTGAAAACGTAGTCGGTGTTATAGGTCCTGACAAAGAGCTGATCATCCTTTCTAAGGATATATTGCGGACCTGTCCGCAGTGCAATCTTTTCAATCTGCCTGCCATTCGAAGTGTCGAGCAGGTAGAGATAATCAGGCTCCGCACTAAAACCATATCCACTGATAATGGTATTGCCGACAACTTCAAAATTGGCCGCGTTGGAGACCAGCGGATCAGACCTCCATAACAGCTTGCGACTGTTCAGGTCAATGGCGGTGATATAGGCATTCATACCCCTTGAAGAGCTGGCATAGGTTTTATGGCTGTGGGAGAGATAGAGAACAGACTCCCTGACAATTACCCAGTCGATTGCCTGGGTGATGACCTGCTTATCTATTTCGGTCTCACCGGGAGCATACAGATAGCTGCCGAAATCAAACCCATACTCATATCGCCTGCTCTTCATCGACCATAAAAAGAGGTAACGCCCCTCATCCTGGTCATCAGCGTAAATCAGCGACAGGTAGTCGCTGCCGGGAATTGCCCTCACCAATTTATGACCATCAATCGCCCCGGCCACCTGAGGCGGAACTTTCTCACTCGATCCAAGATGCAGTTCATTCTCACTGAACCACGCCTCTTCATCGACAATCTTGTTCGCTGACTCAGCCATCTGCTCGAGCCTGATATGCAGCTTCTTATCCTGCACAACTCCATCTGCAGTAAAGTACTGGAATGGCGGCTCCTCGAGCAGCACCATCTCAATCACATACTTCTCCTTTTCGGCTGCAGGGAGAACACCGTAAATGGTGCATAAACACACAAACACCCAGCTATGGAGATGCCACCTGTTAAACCTTGATTTCATCATTTCATTTAAGTCACAGTTGATCCACCATGATATTGCAACACGATGAGTCGCTTATCGCAACAGCGGCTGCTGGCGATAGTAGCGGCTCATCTGCTCATAGACACGGGGATAGGCATCCTGGAGAATCTGAGGAGCGGTAAAAAAATATTCACTGATGACGGCGAAAAACTCTGCCGGTGCTGTAGCCGCATAAGCATCAATCGAAGCCCTTCCATTGGCTTCAATGCTCTGCTGAAGTCTGCTGTAGGCGCTGCCCAAAATCTCACTCCACTCACTCACATCCATATCGGGATGCAGCGGCGGCATGCCGTTGGTGCGTCCATTGAGCGCATCCAGTTTATGTGCAAACTCATGAATCACAACATTACGGCCTGAAACAGGGTTCAGCATATCGTCTTCGACCTCACTCCACGAGAGTATAACCGGCCCACGTGACCAGGACTCCCCTGCGAGCGCCTGATCCTGCAGATGCACAACACCGGATGCATCCTGCTGCTCACGCATCACCCTGAACGCCCCCGGGTAGACGATGATTTCACTCCACCCAAGATAAGCATCCATACCCAGTTCAAGAATTGGCAATACCGCCTGCAGTGCAATAATGAGGTTTTTTTCAGCCGATACCTCAAAGCCCCGGGCGCCGCTAAAACGTTTTTGATAGAGAAACAGCGTGGCGAATTTACGCAGCCGCGCCCTGTCAGATGCAGAGAGATGCTCTATCAGAGCAAGATTATCTGCTATGCTTCTCCATAACGCATCAGGTATCTGATGACGACGTAGCAACCAGGCGATATAGGGCCGCTTCAACCAGCGCATTAAGACTCTCCTCTCTACAGAAAAAGAGCGGCCAGGCCGCTCTTCAGTCGTGTTTCCGGATACGCCGTTGATCAGGCGGGGATCGTTGCAACCCACATATCATGCTTGTTGCAAAAACTGGTGGCATACAAGGCTTTTTTACCTGCAGGCAGTTCAAACACAGACTTTGCCTCCTCATCACTCGGATAGAAGGTCTTCTCGCCCAGCACCTCGCCGTCTGCAGCAACAATGGTGTGACGCACAATAAAATGCTTCTCACTCATGCCGTGCTTGGTTTCAACTGTCACCCTGCCGCCGTCAACGGTGACAACCGGCAGATGGCTCTTGACCTTCTTAGCCCACTTCCCGGGGTTTTCCTTTGTGTAGATCACCCCCACAGGCAGCGCACCACTGTCAGCCGATGCAATAGTGATGTTTCCGGCAGATACGCCTGCCGCCACGGCCAGCGAGGCCTTTAAAAAATCTCTTCTGTTTGACATGGTTCATTCCTCTTTTGTAAGTAAGCAGGAGAACACCTGCATGTTTCTTTATTGTTTTCCATCCATCAATCGCAATGCACGAATTGTTTTGATGAGACTATTAGACGTTACAAAAAACCCGCCAACTATTCAACAACAGATTGCTTCTCATTCGCCTGTGGTTCATGGGGGAGTTTCGGCTTTACGACCACCTCTTTTCTGCAGCACAAAAAAAGTGACAGCGCTGGCCACCACCATACCCAGCAGAAATACCGGCCAGATCTCAGCGACGATCTCCCACCCCTGGGCGACTGCCATGAGCGGATAATCGGGTGAGCTCACCGCCAACACATACTCTTCAAGAATGACGATGCTGTAGAGCAGCAACAGTCCGATCAATGCAAGATAGATAACGAGGCACATATTGACTCTCCTGAATGAATAACAGACTACCTGAAGTCTATCTCTGTGACTGGCATGAGGAGTAGAATGCCTCCATTCCCCCACAGGTTTCAACTCTTTCAACAGGGAAATGACTGCAACCACACCAGCTCAACTGCTCATACAGACGACAGTTCCACGGCCGCAACACAGGGCGCTGATCCACCAGGGACGTCAGTATGATTATACTGAATTATCCCGTATGGTTTCATCGGTCGCCTCGGCACTGCAGCAATCCGGTGTCGCGCCTGGCGGCAGGCTGGCCATTTTTCCGCAACCCCTGCTGACCCTGCTGACTGTTTTAGCTGCACCGCAAATCGGATGCGGCGTGCTGCCGCTCAATCCCAACCTTCCTGGTGAAATCCTTCACAGCTTGATCGATTCGGCTTCAACCACGCATCTGATAGCCGACAGAGAAGTTCTCTCCTGCGTTGAGAATCTCTACAGAATCTTGCCCCATGAACTGCCACACAGCATTGAAAACCGTCAGCTGACATCAGACAAACAGACGCCTCTCTCAATGGATGAAGCATATCTCTATGTGGCGACAAGCGGCAGTGATACACAGCCGAAAATCGTTCAACTCAGCGGTTCCAACATCATGACGAGTATCAGGGCATCACGCCGGAGGGTACCGATTGACAGCAACGACACCTGGCTCTGCTGCCTGCCGCTGTTTCATATCGGCGGGCTGTCGATCCCGTTTCGCTGCGTCGAGGCTGCTGCAAGCCTGCTGCTGCATGATCGTTTTGATGCACAGCAAATCTGCGATGACCTGCATCGATATGCTGTAACCCATCTTTCACTGGTTCCTGCAATGCTGGCAAAACTGCTGGAGCAGGTTGCAGATTTCACTCTTCCAAAATCTCTGCGTGTGGTTCTCATCGGAGGCGCCTCACTGTCACCTCAGTTATATGCAAGAGCAACGGCTGCCGGCTGGCCGCTGGCTCCAACCTATGGCATGACAGAGAGCTGCTCGCAGATTGCAACGCTCTACCCTCCTCCCGCCGATTGGCAACCCGGACTGGTCGGCAAGCCTCTGGATCATACGGAAATTGATATTGATGCTGACACTGGCGCCATTCGTATTCGCGGGGATGGCGTCATGGCGGGCTATCTGCAGGCCGATGGAAAAGCCGCACCGCACCCCGCTGGAGTATGGTTTGAAACTGGAGATGTTGGCGCTATCGATGATGATGGCAATCTGATCATCTATGGCCGCAGCGATGAGATATTGATCAGTGGTGGAGAAAACATCCATCCCGCGCAGATCGAATTACAACTGCTGAAACACCCTGGTATCACCGAAGTTGCCGTTATTGGCGAACCTGATCCTGTGTGGGGTGACATCGTGGTTGCACTCTATGCCGGCAGCATAACTGAGCAGCAGTTGCAGAGTTGGTGCATGCAGCATCTGCACGGCGCATGGCGTCCACGCAGATTCATCAAGACGGCTAAACTGCCGCGCAATGCCATGCACAAGATTGAGCGGATGGCGTTGCGCAAGATTATCAGCGAATAACCGTCTTCCACATCCCAGCGGATTTTATCGGGCAGCAACCTCTCGTTGAATTGCCCGCTTCACCAACTCGTTTAGATTGATCTCCTGCTGCTTTGCCGATATCGCTGCCGCCCGGTGCAAATCCCGTCCGATACGTACGTTGAATGTGCCCTTGTAAGGCTTGCGGGGTTCGACATTCAACTCCTCACAGCTCTTGATGTAATCATCCACAGCTTCATGAAAAGCCGCTTCTATCTCATGTACCGTTCCACCCTCATAGTTCACCAGCGGGTCAATAAATTCCAACTTACCGAAGAGGCATCCATCCTCGACACTAGCCTCGACGGATCCATAAAAACCTTCGTATTTCATGAGTTTCATATCAATCCCCCTGAACCGGTTTTTCGTTCAATTGCCGCAGTGCATAGCGTTTTACAATGTTTCCAGGATGAGGTCTGTGCAGGTTGATCATATGATTTGCATTACCATTTTCGAACTTCACCCTGGAGCCGTTCCCCTGTATTTCCTGATAGCCCAGCACCTTCATTAAGAGAGTCAACTCCTGCCATTTGAAGTCTGCAGGAATCGTCTTGAACCTGGCTATCAGCTTTTCACGTTTGCCCATGTAGAATTCCTTTTCAGTTGAATGCATTATAGCGCCTGAATGTACGATTGCAACTATTTTTTAGTTGCATTGGTAGCGGTGCAATTATCTGGCCTTGAAAACTCCTGTTTCAGGATGAAAGCCAAACCAGGCGAACCAGAAGGCCTGCATGACGGGAACTTCACTGTTATCACCATCCATAATCCTTCCGGTTTGATGCTCCTGGTCCCATTCAATGGTAAATGACTGCTCATTCACTACGTCAACAAACTGTGGTTTTCCATATTTGTTCAGCTCCACGAATGGATAAGCCTTGTAGATTCCCGAGGCATTCAAACCCAGCACCCGCTCTTTTGGATGGTAGGTTTTCGGCGCCTTGTGATTCATCTGAAAATAGAGAGCGCGCGACTGCTCATAACCTGCGTATGGATTGGTGTTGTAGCTGCGTAAATAGCCGGTCTTTGTTGACAGCACCAGCGTACGCGGATATTTTTCCAGCCAGTCACTCCATGTTGTATGCGCCAGCACCAACTGTTCAAGTTCGGTACCCGCAAGTTTCCCGCTGACGGCTCTGGCGGCAATCTGTGACCACAGGGATTCGGTTTGCCGATCATAGAAGAGCACATCGCTGTTGTAGAGCAGCCCGGAAACGCCAAATTTGAGCTTCTGCCCACGGACATCTGACCAGAAAGCAACGCCTGTGCCGCACAATGGACAATAAGTCACAACATATGCGTTGCCTCGAATCCTGTCATTGACAATCTCATGCCAGTTGAGAATCTTGACGGGATAGGCCTTCGCCACACCATCGATCACCAGGCCCAGCACTCTCTCTTCGGGAGAGAGGAAACCGGCATCTTTTGCAGCAACAAATTTCGGCTTGTCGATAGCGGGAATGCCATCTTTTTTTGGGCCTCCGGAGAGAATTTCATCAACATCGATCAGGGCGTTCGAGACATTGAAACCATTTTTTCGCTCTACGGCCGATGCCGCGGATGAAAATAGCATCAGTGCAAATAGCATTAAACTGACATACAACAGATGATGACGTCTGGAACCCGCTCGACTTACGGAATGACTATGAAACATGGCAGATGGCCTGAAATTGATTGCTGTTATCCTATAAAGATCGTGAGCAGCTGGAAAATCTTACACCCTGGCCTGTGCAAATTCCTCCGTCATAGGATGGTGATCAGTTTGCTGCATAATTTTGAAGCCGTTTGCGCAGATCAGCGGGGATCTCCGAGGAGTGGTTCGTGGCGGCATTGACGAACACATGGGTGGTTCGTGCGACCGCCAACTGCTCTCCATCCTGATCAACAAAGGTGTATATCACACGAATGGAAGATCGACCGAGATGATCTATCTGCAGTCGGATATCGATTTCATCACCATGACGCATCGGCTGCGTGTAGTCAGCTTCTGTGTGCACAATAGGAATACGCCATTCTCCAGCTTTGATCAACAGCGCCAGATCAGCATCCTGACTATGCATGAAATGCTCCCACGCGTCATGGGCATGGAGGAAAAGATTGGCATAAAACAGCACGCCCGCATGATCAACATGGTGCATCGGCACACGGAAACGGTAGTCGTAAAATTTCATGTTGTTATCCATTAACTATTTGATCTTGGACGAAGGAAATCGTCTTTCTGCTCCCTCACCCTGGCCCTCTACCGGTACACCCTGAATACGTCACACCCAGCTTTTCAGGCAACAGGATTTTTCCATTTTTAATTTCCGGCGGCTTGCCAACATTTTCAGAGAACCATGATGATGTTGCCAGGCCATGCGCAATTCGCTGCATGGGATCAACTGCAGCCGCCAGATGCACACAGGCCCATACACCGACAGCGCTCTCCAGTGTCGTGGTTACGACACTTTGAACACCTGCATCTGCTGCTTTTTCATGAAGATCCATACAACGGCGCAATCCACCAAGCATGGTTGGTTTGAGAACCACACGGCTGATGCAGCCACTCTCCAGCAGCGCTTCAATATCAGTGGTCAGCAGAGATTCATCTGCTGCCAACGGTATGCGGGTACATTTAGCCAGACTTCGCCACGCTTCAACATCAGGGTTTCGCAGTGGCTCTTCGACGGATTCAATCGGCAGCTTTTCACTTCCCTGAAAAAAGAACAACGCATCATCCATTGTCCAGGCCTGGTTGGCGTCGATACGCAATCTGACTCCCTCGGGCAACAGCCTTGCAATTTGCTGCAGCCTGATGATCTCCTCGTGCACCCCTGCGACGCCTGCCTTGAATTTAAGAACCTTCATTCCGCCATCCACTACCCGCATCATCTGCATATCAGAGAGCTGTGTGATAGTGCCGACAGCGGCATTGACCTCTACCATGGGCGCTGCCTGCAGATTCAGCAAGCGGGATAATGGGAGTGATTGCTGTTGTAACAGCAGGTCAAGCAGAGCCGTTTCAAACGCGAATCGAGCGGCCGAGGAGATCTCTTCGGTGCTTCCCAAACACTCTAAGGCCGAGAGAAGATCAAGGCCGCTCAGTTGCCGCTGAAGCCGCTGCAAATCGCTGTCAGCTGCAGATACTTGCTCAGTTCCCAACCAGGAGGGAGGCGCGCAATCGCCCCACCCTGTTACGCCATCAGCCGTACTGATCTTCACCAGCCAACCATCGCGCGAATGCAGCACTCCCTGCGCCGTATGCCAGGGGGTTGAGAATGGAAGTGAATATGGAAGCAGCCTGATTTTCACAACAACAGCGCTACAGCAACCAGCACTCCAAACAGCAGCTGCAGCTGTGCTGTCTGCACAAGTATTGAATTCATCTCAACCCCATGCGGTTGACGATAAAAACGCAGGATCAGTACCACAGCCCATGGCAATAGCAGCAGGGGCAGCCAGCGAAACCGGACTCCGGTCATCACAAGCGGCAGCAAAAAGGGCAGCATCAACAACAGCAGGTATTCGATAGACGAGAATCCTGTGCCAAAACGCACAGCCAGGGTGCGTCTTCCGGCATGCCGGTCTGCATCGATGTCACGAGTGTTATTGACCACCAGCACCGCTGCGGCAAGCATACCCAGTGCGCTGCCGATTGCAAATGCCATCCAGTGGAGTTCAAGAGTCTGCAGATAATAGCTTCCCATGACTGCAGCCACACCAAAAAAGAGGTAGACAAAGAGTTCACTGAAACCTGTGTAGGAGAGCGGCCAGGGTCCTCCCGAGTATGCAGCCGCGGAAACAAGTGCAGCAATTCCCAGCAGCAGAATCGGCCAGCCGCCAACGCTGACGAGGTAGATACCTGCTGCAAAAGCCGTCATAAATGCAAACAGGGATCCCCTTTTGACCTGCCTCGCTGAAAGCCATCCCTGCGCAGTTGCACGCGCCGGTCCCAGACGCTGCTGCGTATCTGCGCCGCGTTCAAAATCGGAAGCATCGTTGTGTAGATTGGTTCCGACCTGAATCATCACTGCCGCCAGCAGAGTCATTGCAAAAACAAGCCAGTCAATCACTGCTTGCTGGCGCCATGCCAGGGATGTAGCGACAATGAGCGGAATAACGGCCATGCTCAACGTTTTGGGGCGTATTGCCGACAACCAGGCCGCTGCTCTATTCATGCCAATGCAGCATCTTCATGGGCGGCGGGGAAATCGACTGAAGTCGGGAGTGCGCTTTTCGACAAAGGCATCACGTCCCTCCTGCGCCTCCGCTGTCATATAGAAAAGTGCAGTGGCGTTGCCGGCCAACTCCTGAATCCCTGCAGCGCCATCGGTATCGGCATTAAAGGCCGCCTTTAGGACACGCAGGGCAGTGGGAGAGTGCTGCAATATCTGACGGCACCAGCCCAATGTCTCCGCTTCCAGATCCTCAAGTGGTACGACAGTGTTCACCAGTCCCATTTGCAACGCCGCTTGTGCATCATACTGGCGGCACAGGAACCAGATCTCCTTGGCTTTTTTCTGGCCCACGGTGCGTGCCAGTATCGATGAACCGAGGCCAGCATCAAAACTGCCCACTTTGGGGCCTGTTTGTCCAAATACGGCGTTCTCTGCTGCAATCGTCAGATCACACACAAGATGCAAAACGTGTCCACCGCCAATGGCGTAGCCGGCAACCATGGCGATGACAGGCTTCGGCAGACTCCTGATCTGGCGTTGCAACTCCAGCACATTCAGGTGTTGCACGCCCTGCGCATCTTTATACCCTCCCTGCTCGCCACGCACCTTCTGATCGCCCCCCGAGCAGAAGGCCTTGTCACCCGCGCCGGTAAGAATAATCACGCCGATCTCTTCAGCCATGTGCGCATGACGGAATGCATCGATGAGTTCATTCACGGTTTCCGGACGAAAGGCGTTACGCACCTCCGGGCGGTTGATGGTGATCTTGGCGACGCCATTATCATGTTCATAACGTATATCTGCAAAATCGAGATGAGGAACAGGTTTCCAGTTCATGGCCGTATAGCTGCGGATAGTGCGATCAAAGCATGAGTATACCCAAGATCATTGATCCAATATTTCTCAATTGTTGAAAATATCGAGGAGCAAGCAGCGGAAACAAGAGATTAAAGTGACAGGGTCAACAGTTTGGCGCGGATTGTTAACGGTTAACTACCGCAACAGGGTTAAACTCTAACTGTTTTTTAATTTTGAGCAAGAGATAGCAAAATGCGTATCCCGGGAAACAGAAGATCATGAGCATATTGATAGAGCAAACAGAAAATGAACTGTGTGCAGAAATCGATTTCTGGACAGATTTCGTCTCCAGGTGGCGCGAAAGCAGAGATGAACCCGTGCATCAGCGTGCATTTGAAGCGCTGGATCGTGCAGAATCCAGATTGGAGTCTCTATTGACCGATCAAAATCGGTACTCTGAAAATAGAGGAGATCCTCCGATATTGCATTAGCAACCTCGTCCCTGCGGCATACGCCGCAGTGACGAGACAATTTCTTCTCTTTGCCAATGTACAGAGAAAACGATTTATGGCACGATATGCGGCGCTTGCTAATCCCATCATTCAATATGAAGGAAACGATGACTCGCCCCATTCATCTACTTTTCATCGCAGTACTCACGCTGTGGACGCTGCCTGCTGCGGCCGCACCACACTATGTCAATCCCGAGCCGTTGAGCAGGATCGTTGCTGGCGCCGCTGTTGCTGAAATCAGGAAGGATGCACACATACGACTGCCCGTGAATTCACGGTGTGCTGATATTGCCACCATTCTTGCCAATGGCGGCCAGGCACAGACCCAACCCGGAAGCATCTTCAGCAAGGCCAAACTGGATTATCAGCTTGTTCGTGAGGAGAGCTTCTCTGCACAGCTAATAAACTACCTGGCAGGAAAATCCCCCTATCTGCGCGGCACCGTCGGTATGATCAACATGGCGGCCGAGGCACTATCGCAGGATCCCCGTACCAAACCGGTGATGATCTATCAGATGAGCTGGTCGACTGGAGGTGATGCCCTTGTCGTCAAACCAGGCATCGACTCGGCGAAGAGCCTCAGGGGCAAGACCATCGCATTGCAGGCCTATGGTCCGCATGTCGAATACATGGCCAGGATTCTCGGAGATGCCGGTTTGACGGTCAAGGACGTTTTGCTGCGCTGGCTGCCGGATCTGACAGGCGCGGAAAACTCGCCAATGGCGGCATTTCAGCAGGATGATGTCGATGCGGCTTTCGTTATCACTCGTGATGCGGCAGCACTGACATCCGGCCTTGCTGCCGATGCTGGAAATTCTGTACGCGGCGCACGGGTTTTACTCTCCACACGCACGGCCAGCCGCATGATTACCGATGTCTATGCTGTGCGCAGCGACTATCTGCAATCGCATCGTAAAGAGGTGCAGCAGTTTGTACACGCTCTATTGAAAGCCGGTGAAGAGCTGCAAACGCTGGTTGCCGACAAACAATCACGCAACAGCGACTATCAGCAGTTGATGTCAGCTGCTGCGCTGCTGCTGCTCGAGAGCGAAACTGCAGCCGATGTTGAAAGTCTCTATGCTGACTGTGAACTTGCCGGCTGGCAGGGCAATGTCAATTTTTTCGAAAGCCCGACTTTCCTCCGCTCCCTGGCGCACTTGACCAGTGAGATACAACCAGCCTTCATCTCGCTGGGACTCATTGAAAGCAGGATCCCCCTGCCAGGCGCCAGCTGGGATTATTCGCAACTGCATGACGGCCTGAGCCTGATCGGCTCAACATCCTCGCCTCGATTCAATCGACAGGAGGCTGCCGCGGTTGTCGCACAAAAGCAGTGGCAGGGTACTCTGATCGAGGGTGAGCTGTTCTCATTTGAGATCTTGTTTGAGCCGAACCAGAACAGCTTCCCTGAAAACATCTACCAGGATGCCTTCAAAAAGGCGCTTGAATATGCATCAACCTATGCAGGCGCCCTGATCACCATCGAGGGGCATAGCGACCCGTTGGGATATCTGCGCAAGAAGAGGAGTGGTGAGAGTCCACTGGTTCTCGGACACATCAAACAATCCGCCAAAAACCTCAGCCTGTCGCGCTCGGTTGCAGTACGGGACAGCCTCATCAGCTACGCGTTGAGCCACGGCGTCACACTGAACCAGAATCAGTTTACAGCTTCCGGTCAGGGCATTGCCAAACCCAAATCCGGGATTTGCGGCAGTGAACCCTGTGCTCCAACAAGCGAAAAAGAGTGGAGCGACAACATGCGCGTTGTATTCCGCATCCTTCAGGTTGAAGCCGAATCATCACACTCCAACCCGCTCTAGAGGAGCAGGAGTCTCATGACGCGTAATAAAAAAAGAGGCGTGGCATCCCGTCCCCGCAGAAAGAACTCTCCTTTACTGTGGCTCGCCCTTGTCACTCTCGTCATTGCGCTGCTTTGGAATCTGTGGCCGGATGAACCGGTCGTGATTATCAGCCCCGAACCGCCGCCCATGGTTATGTATGCCGAACAACCTGCACGCAACGACTGGCCCCCACTCCCGGGCTCCGGTAACAACTTCTCAGATTCTATCGATCTGTTGAAACATAACTACTATGTGATTCTCGACGCCTCGGCCAGAATGGCAGAGAGTGAGTGCAACGGCGGCAGAAACAACCTGGCCGATGCTATCGATGCCCTCTCGACATTCATCGATGCTGTTCCGCAAGGCTCCAACATAGGCGTATCCGTGTTTAATAATAACCGCATCATGGAGATAATTCCGCTGCAGAGCGAAGTCAGTCTCAACACTGTTATGCTCTCTCAAATGGTTCCCGGAGGCGCCACGCCGCTGCGATCAGCCATTCACCACGCCTATGCCGAGATGGTCAGCCAGGGAGAGCGTCAACTGGGATATGGCGAGTATCATGTGGTTGTAATTTCAGGAGGCATGGCTACCGAGGGGGAGGATCCTGCCGCTGTCGTACGCCGCATGTTGTTGGAGTCGCCAGTCAATCTCCACACTATCGGTTTCTGCAGCGGCGCTGATCACAGCCTTGATCAGCCCGGGTTCATCAGCTACCGTGCGGCCAACAACCTCGCGGCGCTGAAGCAGGGGCTCAGCGAAGTGCTTGCCAAATCGCCCCCCTCCACACTCGACAGTTTTCAGGAAGCAGTCATTAAAAAGTGATTTTGCCTGGATTTAGCGGCTTGATAGAGAGCAGGGAAGCGGGACCAAGCCCGGAATATTTGACGCATCCGCTCGAGTTAACATGACCGGCGGCTATCTCACCCTCTTTGTCAGCGCACTGGGCGCTGCCACAATCCTGCCATTCTCATCAGAAGCGGTGCTGATCACCCTGCTGCAAAGCGGAGAGTATGACACCTCCCTGCTGGTCGTCTCAGCGTCTGCAGGAAATATATCCGGCTCAGTAATCAACTGGATACTCGGATTCAACCTGCTGAAGTTGAAACAGAGATCCTGGTTTCCATTTAATGAAAAAAGTATCGAACGCGCCTCGCAGCAGTTTCGTCACTACGGAGTGTTGTCACTGCTGCTTGCCTGGGTTCCGCTCATCGGTGATCCATTGACATTGATCGCCGGTTTTTTCAAGACCCCTTTTCTACTATTCCTGCTGCTGGTCTCTATCGGCAAGATCGGCAGATACCTGGTGCTGACCGGGCTGTTTTGAAAGAGCCGTAGGGTGGCGTAAGCGACAGCGCACCCCAGCATTTATGCCAAATCAGCTTGACAGTTCATCATGGTCAAACCCCTGCTCTCTGAGAACCTTTCTGAGACGGCGCAGCGCATCAAGCTGTATCTGACGCACCCGCTCCCTAGTCACATCGAGTTCACGTGCAACCTGCTCCAGGGTTGAAACCTGGTAGCCATGCAGCCCGAAGCGGCGTTCGATAACCACCTGCTGCTTCTCGGTGAGTTGCCCGAGCCACTCGTCGACAAGATCCTTGACGTCCTCTTTCAACAAAGCCTCGGTCGGATCCTCACCGGCAATATCGGCAATCGTATCCAGCAGCGGGCGCTGAATATCTTTGCCGGCGGGAGCATCCACGCTGGTTGAATGCTCACTCAGAATCAGCAGATGGCGCACCTCGGCGACAGATTTTCCTGTTGCATCTGCGATATCCTGCGCTGTCGGTTCATGATCAAGCTGCTGCATCAGCTGACGCGCCGTGCGCAGGCACACATTGACTTCCTTGACAACGTGTACAGGGAGACGGATGGTGCGCGTCTGATTCATCAATGCGCGCTCGATGGTCTGCCGGATCCACCA
>JAUXDV010000222.1 GCA_030620735.1 Gammaproteobacteria bacterium | reverse complement strand
GATGCTTCCCGCCAGGGAGTTTGCCGGCGGGTGCCGCCATGACCTGCTCCAGGAAGCGGATCTGCTCGGGCGTGTAGCGGATCTCCTGCCCATGCCCGGTTATGTCGCCGAGCACGCTTCCGGCTTCCACAGAGGCCAGTTGGTCCCGGTCGCCAAGGAGGATGATATGCGCCCGGTCCGGCAGGGCCTCCAGCAGACGGGCCATAAGCGGCAGATCGATCATCGAGGCCTCGTCCACCACCAGCAGATCGACATGCAGCGGATGCTCTTCGTTGAAGCGGGGCTGCTCCCTGTTGGGAGTGATGCCAAGCAGGCGATGGAGGGTCGACGCCTCCTCTGGAATCAGGACCCTGATTCCATCACTGCATGCAAGTTTCGGCTTGGCGTTGCGAATCGATTCACTCAATCGTGCTGCCGCCTTGCCTGTCGGGGCCGCCATGGCAATGCGCAGATGCCGCCCCCGGGACTGTTCCAGCAACAACGCCAGGATAGCCGCTACAGTGTGGGTTTTGCCCGTGCCAGGCCCACCTGAAATCACGCTGAAGCGGCGCAACACTGCCACCGCCGCAGCGACTCTCTGCCAGTCGGTCTCGCCATGGCTGCTGCTGAAGACACGCTGCAGTCCCTGACCCAGGAGTTCATCGTCGACTTCCCCCGGCTGCAGTGGAATCGCTCTTGCCAGCAACGCATCCGCCACCTGCTTTTCAAACCACCAGTAGCGCCCCAGGTAGAGATGATCCCGCCCATCGAGAATCAATGGCGCAATCTCGCCGGGCGAACCCACCACCCTGCTGTTGCGCAGTGTCTGCCTGAGTTCTTCCAGTGAGGGAATATCGAGTCGATACTCTGTGGAGAGTTTCAAATCCTTTAGCTCTGTTCCAGCCACAGCCTCGAGATCAAGACACACGTCACCATCGCTGATTGCATGGCTGGCCAGCGCAGCAGGCAGCATGATCTGCTCGTTGCTGCTTGCATCGAGCCTGAATAGCTCTCTGGCAAAGTAGAGATCGAGATTGCGTAAAAGGCCCAGGCCGGCTGCTGTTTTCAGCTTTTCAAACATCACGCAACTTCCAGGCTTTGCAGGATAAAAATACCTTATACAGATTACGGTTTATCGCGGGCGGAAGACCGCGATAAATACGGATTGATTGAAAATCATCAAACACAAGATTTCTCCCCGGCAAAAAGCCGATCGAGTTTGTTGATGAGTGCGCTCCCGGGCCTGTCATAGTAGACGCCCCTGTCAGCACCCCGCTCTCTATCCATGCCCCGGAGAAAGAGGTAGTAAACGCCGCCAAAATTTTTGTCGTAATCATAATCCGGCAGACGCTGTTGCAGATAGCGGTGCAGCGCCACTGTGTAGACCAGGTACTGCAGATCATATCGATGCTCGCCGATGGCGCTCTGCAACGCCTCACGCTGATAATGATCGAAGCTGTCACCCAGGTGGTTGCTCTTGTAGTCGGCGACATAGAAACGCCCCTGGTGCTCGAAGATCAGATCGATAAAACCCTTCATCATGCCATTGACAGGATTGAAGTTTAAGCGCGGCTGATCGGAGTGAAAACTGGCAAGCTGCTCGAGGATGCCATCGAGACCATCAGTCGTTAGTCCCACCAGCGGATAGTGAAACTCCATCTCGACAAATCGTTGTTGATTGCCGATCATGCCCAGATTCAGCGAGGCATCGTTGTCGAGATGAGTATCCAGTATCGACTGCATCCACTCACTCACCACTCCAGTCCAGCTCTCGTCAAAACCGAAGTGATCGAGCTTACGCGCAATCATCTGCGCGGCAGACTCTCCGATGGCCTGCGTGAAATCCAGCTCTTCGAGGATACTGTGCAGACACTCGCCTGCCAGGGCTCCACGCGGAAAGCTGAAACGCGAAGTCACTGCCTGCTGCGGCTGCGCTTCATCCGCCTGTGCATCCTGCGGGTCAAAGTCCGGTATGTCGATGCGATAGTCATGTTTCATGCCAGCCGTTAGACCGCTGAAGCTGGTCATTTGCCAGCTCTGCTCGATCTTGCCTGTGAACCTCGATGCCTGTGACTGCTCTACAAGACGATCGTCCTGCTGGAAAACGACCGACTCCTGCGGCAGTGTTATGACCTGCAAGTATGCTCCCGTCCCGCTGTTTTCATCGGCATCATTCAATGACTGCAGCGCCGACCTGATGTTCTCATTTTCCAGTTGCTCCATGATGCATTGTATCGACCCATCTACGGAGGTTGACTGGTGCAGCAGCCACGCCATGGCCGAATCTGCTGCACCGTTGAACTGTCCCCAGGAGAAGTAACAGCGCTGCTGCGCCCGCGTCAGCGCCACATAGAGAAGGCGCAGATCCTCGGCGAGGCGTTCACGTTCAGCCAGCTGCACATGCTCATCACGCTGTTCGGAACCCAGGTCTGCATGCAGCCGATGTTCGTGCTCATCGTGGAACTTGATAATCCCCTTATCAGTGGTTTTCCTTGACGACCAGATAAAGGGCAGAAACACCAGCGGATACTCCATCCCCTTGCTCTTGTGGATGGTGACGATCTGCACCAGGTTTTCATCACTCTCCAGACGCAGCTGCTGCTCGTCACCGCAGTTATTATCCTCCCCTGCTAATTCGCGTTCATCAGCCAGCCAGCGCAGCAGATTCTCGATACCCGGGAGTGAACGCGATTCAACCTGTGCCAGTTCTGCAAGTTGCAGCAGGTTTGTCATGCGACGCTCACCTTCCGGCAAGGCAAGTAATGCACCGACAATCCCCTCACTGCGCATCAACTGGTAGAGCATCTGCATGAAACCATGATCACGCCAGATCGCATGGTAGGCGTGAAAAGCCGCTGCCTTCTCATCCCAGCCGCCCTCATCTTCACCCAGATCATGAATCTGTTCCGCACTCCACCCCAGCAGACGCGTCGCCAGAGCCGTGCGCAGCAGCACGGCATTTCCCGGCTCGGCAACGGCGCGCAACAGGTGAGAAAGCTCACGCGCCTCCTCGGTATCGAAGACGCTGTCACGACTGATGGTGATACTGTTGACCTCTACCCGGGCTAGCGCCTGACGAATGTCATCCGCCTCGTAGCGGTTTCTCACCAGCACAGCAATATCACGCGCCGCCAACGAAGTCTCGCCGAGCAGCGCACGCTTCTCCACGCCAAGATTCAACAGCCGCGCAATCTCACTGGCGCAGCCATCAGAAACGTTTACCCCCGCCCATTTTTTCGTGATCGTTTTACCGCTCTTGTTCTCTTCAGTGAGCGGCACGAACCAGGCAACCATTGGCTCGACTTCAGCGCCGTCAATCGTCAGGGCGCTCTTGTCAGCCCTGCCGGCAGGCGCCACCTCCTGGAAGGCGATATCCCTGTCATAAATAAAGGGGCTGTCCGCACGAGTGAACAGCCGGTTGATCATGCCGACAAGGCTGGAGTGTGAGCGCCAGTTGACGCCCAGTGTAAAGTGGCCTGCTTCGGCCTCGGTATCCCGCCTCGCCTGCATGTAGGTGAAGATGTCAGCGCCGCGAAAGCTGTAGATCGCCTGCTTGGGGTCGCCGATCATGAAGAGGCCGCAATCGGAACAGCCGTTGTAGATGGTGTTGAAGATGCGGTACTGTACCGGGTCGGTGTCCTGAAACTCATCGATCATTGCCAGCGGGTAGCGCTTTCGGATGCGCTCGATGAGTTTTCCCCGCCCCTCGCCCTGCAATGCCTGATCGAGCTTGTTCAGGAGGTCATCGAAGAACAGCACGCGCTGCTGCGACTTATATTGGTCGATGGAAGCGCG
>JAUXDV010000313.1 GCA_030620735.1 Gammaproteobacteria bacterium | reverse complement strand
AATGCGAGTCCAACCAGGGAGTGCAATGCGACAAGATCATCGACACCCATCATCTTCAGGGCGGCGTAGTAGCCTGCAACCCCGAGAAGCGCCAGACCAACCACCAGCATCCCGGTGATTGCGCCGCCGCGAAAGGCGACATCCATCGCCGGCGACATGCCGGATTTTGCGGCTTCGGCCGTGCGGCTGTTGGCGCGCACCGAGATATTCATGCCGATAAAACCGGTAGCTCCGGAGAGAATCGCGCCAATGGCGAAACCGACGGCCATGTAAGTGCCTAGAAAATAGTAGATAACGCCCAGCAATACAATGCCAACCACACTGATGGCTGTGTATTGACGCTTCAGATAGGCTGCGGCGCCCTCCTGCACTGCCAGTGAGATAGCCTGCATCTCGCCGGAACCCTGCGGCTTGGCTAATAGCCAGCGGATCGATATTCCGCCATAGGCAAGGGCCACTACCGCAGCGGCGAGGATAATCAATAATTCTGTAGTCATGTGAGACTCCTATATTATGAGGTATCGGGATGCTACACTCCTTATCCACTGCAGTGAAATAAGTATGCATAACGCCAAACATAAGAAAATCCTATTCATTGATTTGATTTACCTCAATGCCATCTTTGGCGTATTATGTATCTTTGTGACAAATATCAATCAAAACAGAAGAGATCTGGAGGAAACACATGTCATTTATTCGTAACCTGCTCGCCCTTGTCGGCGTCATTGCTATCGCCAGCGGTATCTTTTTCTACGGAAAAGTTGCCCCGGAAATTGCCGCATTCAAGCAACTTGATCCCGGCGCCAAGGATGTCTATCTCACCATGTGGGAGAAACTCAAAGAGACCGGCAACTCTGCTGACGCCAGCATCTGGAAGTTCCCGCTTGAGGAAGATGTCAGTTGGGAAGACGCCGAAGAGGCGATGGCGTCAGTCGCCAACGAGCACAATATCAAGAATGTCGGTGAACTGCCGCTCTCGGAACAGGTCAAAATCATGACCGGTGAGGAGCAGCGTTTTCTGAAGATCTATCAATACTGCGATCCGCTCATCGCCAAGCAGATGGTGGATCATAGCGATGCCTTTGCCGCATTTCTCCCCTGCCGCATCTCCATGGTCGAGGACAAGGAGGGCAAATTCTGGCTCTATGCGCTGAATATGGACATGATGATCGAAGGTGGCAGGACGCTCCCTGAACCACTGCTCTCGCAGGCCAGCAGGGTACGGGAAGTCATCCTCGATATCATGAAAAAGGGCGCTGCCGGCGATTTTTAAGGCATCCTAAAGCAAAGAATTTCACCACGGAACACCCGGACCACACGGAATTGATTGTTTTTTCCGTGTTTTCCGTGTGTTCCGTGGTCAATTTTTCTATTTCATCAGTGTTTTAATCTATGTCTGAATCCCCCTACGTTATTGAAGTCACCGCCGAGAACTTCCAGGCGGTTATCCTGGAAGGCTCCATGGTGCAGCCTGTACTGGTCGATTTCTGGGCCGACTGGTGTCAACCCTGCAAGACGCTGATGCCAATGCTGGCAAAGCTTGCCGATGAGTACCAGGGAGCCTTTGTGCTTGCAAAAATCAATACCGAAGAGCAACAGGAGTTGGCTGGCCAGTTCCAGATTCGCAGCATCCCGGCCTGCAAGCTGTTCGTGAATGGTCAAATGGTCGATGAATTCACCGGCGCCCTGCCGGAAGAGCAGCTTCGCACCTTTCTTGACAAACACATATCACATGAATCCGATAACTTTGCCGAGCAGGTGCAGCAGCTGTTACAGCAGGGCGACGCGGATGCCGCCGCTGATCTGATTGCGCAAGCCCTTAAAGAGAATCCCGCCGATTCACGCGCCATCATTGCCTTTGCGCAACTCAAGGCGAGTATCGGCGAAAGTGACGCCGCACAGCAGGCGCTCGACTCCCTGCCCGAGGAAGAACAAAAAAAGCCCGAAGTTGCAGCCATGCGGGCGCAGATTGTGTTCGACGAGGTCACGATCGATGCTCCCCCGCTGGAAGAGCTTGAAAAAAGCGTTGCCGCAGACGCCAATAACAGTGAAGCGCGTTACCAGCTGGCCGCACAGCTGGTGATGCATAATCAGCTGGAAGCGGCGCTGGATCAACTGCTGCTATTGCTGCAGAAGGATCGCGGCTATGGCGATGATGCCGCGCGCAAGGCGATGATCCGGGTATTCGATATTCTGGGCGAACATCCCATTACTGCGAAATACCGCAGCCGCATGTTTGGTTTGCTGCACTAAAACAGAGTACTGAGTGATGAGTACTGAGGACTGAGTGGTGGATTTTTCTGTCTCGGTCATTATCCCGACCTTTAACAGGGCGGGCGTGCTTGCGCGTG
>JAUXDV010000319.1 GCA_030620735.1 Gammaproteobacteria bacterium | reverse complement strand
TCCGTGCTTTTCGCCGCCACTCTGGTTACATAGTTCACTATGCGCCCGACGTGGCAACAAAAACCACAAACAAAAATTCCGCACATCTTGGTACTTTAATTTCTGCCTCATCCCTAACTCCTGAAGATAGGTTATACTACCAACCAATTAGCCGGGGGTGTCCGCTAGCTACGGACTGAGAAATACCCTTGGAACCTGATCCAGTTGAGACTGGCGTAGGGAGGCTGCAGCGGGATCACTCCCCTCCAGGCTTTTTACGCTGGAGAGGAAACACCATGAGCGCCATCCCCGAAGAATTTATTACAAAAACAACAACACTTTCCGAGGAGGTCACCCGGCCTTTTGCCAATTCACGCAAAATCTATGTGCAGGGTTCCCGTGATGATCTGCGTGTGCCAATGCGTGAAATCAGTCAGTCTCCCACGCTGACAAACAGTGACAAAGAGATCAATCCGCCCATCACTGTTTACGATACTTCAGGTCCCTATACTGACCCTGATGTTGAGATTGATCTTCTGCAAGGACTGCCTGACGTCCGCTCTTCATGGATTGCCGAGCGAGATGATACCGAACAGCTTTCCGGACCTTCGTCAGCCTATGGTCAGCAGCGCCAGAGTGATGTCGAACTGGAGACACTGCGTTTTGAGCACATTCGTGCACCGCGGAAAGCAAAGGCGGGAAAGAATGTTTCGCAAATGCACTATGCGCGCCAGGGTGTGATCACGCCCGAGATGGAGTACGTGGCCATTCGTGAGACGCAGAAGCTCGATGAGCTGCGTCTCGATCCTGAATACCGGAAGTTGCTGAAACAGCATCCGGGTGAAAATTTCGGCGCCAATCTTCCTGAGCAGATTACCCCTGAGTTCGTGCGTTCCGAGATCGCTTCAGGGCGCGCCATCATTCCAGCAAATATCAACCACCCTGAACTGGAACCGATGATTATCGGGCGTAATTTTCTCGTCAAGGTGAATACCAATATCGGCAATTCGGCAGTCACCTCATCCATCGAGGAGGAGGTTGAAAAGATGGTGTGGTCGGCCCGCTGGGGCGGCGATACCCTGATGGATCTCTCTACCGGAAAGAATATTCATGAAACCCGCGAATGGATATTGCGCAACTCGCCAATGCCGATCGGTACAGTGCCTATCTACCAGGCGCTGGAAAAGGTCGACGGCAAATCTGAAGACCTCACATGGGAGATGTTTCGCGACACCCTGATCGAACAGGCTGAGCAGGGCGTCGATTACTTTACCATCCATGCCGGCGTGCGCCTCGAGTATGTGCCGTTGACAGCAGAGCGTCTCACGGGGATTGTCTCGCGTGGCGGATCGATCATGGCCAAGTGGTGCCTGGCGCATCATGAAGAGAGCTTTCTCTACACCCATTTTGAAGAGATCTGCGAGATCATGAAGGCTTATGATGTCGCATTCTCCCTTGGCGACGGGCTGCGTCCCGGCTGCCTGGCCGACGCCAATGACGCCGCTCAGTTCGGCGAACTGGAGACCCTCGGCGAGTTGACAAAGATCGCCTGGGAGCATGATGTGCAGGTGATGATCGAAGGCCCCGGCCATGTGCCGATGCAGATGGTCAAGGAGAATATGGAGAAGGAGCTGGAAGATTGTTATGAGGCGCCATTTTACACCCTCGGGCCGTTGACCACGGATATTGCTCCCGCCTACGATCACATTACATCGGCCATCGGCGCCGCGCAGATCGGCTGGTACGGCACGGCGATGCTCTGCTATGTTACCCAGAAGGAGCATCTTGGCCTGCCGAACAAGGCGGATGTGCGTGAAGGCATTATCAGCTACAAACTGGCGGCGCATGCGGCTGACCTGGCCAAAGGTCTGCCCGGAGCGCAGCTGCGTGACAATGCGCACTCCAAGGCGCGTTTTGAATTCCGCTGGGAAGACCAGTTCAATCTCTCACTGGATCCGGAGCTGGCGCGTGAATACCATGATGAAACCATGCCGGCCCAGGCGCACAAGGTGGCGCACTTCTGCTCCATGTGCGGTCCCCATTTCTGCTCCATGAAAATCTCCCAGGATGTCCGTGATTATGCCGCATCCAAAGGTCTTGGCGACATCGGCGTCGCTGTTGAGGAGGGCATGAAAGAGAAGGCCGAAGAGTTCAAGCAGCAGGGTGAGATCTACTCGGAGGTATAATCAACGTGCGTTTTCTACACACCATGCTGCGGGTTGGAGACTTGCAGCGCTCGATCACTTTCTATACCGAATTGCTGGGTATGAAACTGCTGCGTCAGAAGGATTACCCTGACGGCAGGTTCACCCTGGCT